>NZ_JBEZUT010000150.1:0-20563 GCF_040636595.1 Kitasatospora sp. NPDC036755 | reverse complement strand
GGCCTGGTGCTGCTGATGGCCTCCTCCGAGGTCAACATCGGCTTCGGCCAGTTCCCGAGCGGGCGCGTGATGCTGGCGCCGTGGCTGACCAAGACTGACGGCCTGGTCCCCGAGCTGGTCCCCGTCGGCGGTGACGGCACGGATCCCGGGCCGCGAGGCGACCAGCGACAGCGCCCGGTCCAGGTCCTCGACCACCGCGACCCCGGCCAGCATCCGCCGGACCGCACCGGTCAACTCGGCCGGGCCACCGACCAGTTCGGCCGCCCAGCGGGCCCCGTCCGGCAATCCCCCGATCACTTCGGGCACTTCGGTGTCACCGGCGATCAGCAGTGCGGCCCGGCCGGCGTCCTCGGCCCGCAGCAGCCGCAGCGCCCCGACGGCGGCGGACGGCGAGTCGACGGCCACCGCGTCGGCCACCGCGCCGAGCGCCGCGGCGATCGGCACCTCGTAGCCCGCCTCGATCCGCAGCAGCGCGGAGGCCGGGCCGAGCAGTCCGGCCAGCCGCTCCGCCGCGGCCAGCAGCGCCCCGGTGCCGTCCTTGCGGCGCAGCCCGAGGGAGAGCGCCTCGTGCCGCGCGGTCAGCCCGGCCCGCTCGCGCTCGGCGGCGCCGGCCGCCTCCCGGGCCGCGGCCAGTTCCCCTTCCACGGCGGCCAGCTGCTCGCGCGCCCGCTGGTACCGGGCCTCGGCCTGCTCGTCGTCCCCGGCCAGGCCGTCCACCTGCCGCTGGAGCTCGTCCAGTTCGCCCTGGGCGGCTCCGGCTCGCAGCAGTGCCTCGTCCCTGGCCTCGGCGAGCCGGCCGATCTCGGCCTGCGCCGCGGCGGCCTCGGAGCGGGCGGCGGCGGCCTGCCCCTGCAGCCGGGCCAGGCCCTCGCGGCGGTCGGCGATGGCCCGGGCGGCGTCCCGCAGCCGGCGCTCCTCGGCGGCCAGCTCCCGTTCCAGTCCGCCCCGGCGCTCGACCGCCTCGGCCAGCGCGTACCGGGCCTCCTCCAGCGCCTCGGTCAGCGCGGCCTCCTCCTCGCGGACCCGCTCGGCCTCCCGCTCCAGCTCCTCCGGGTCGCGCCCGCGCCGTTCCTCGCCCCGGCCCCCGGCGGCGGCGTGCCGGGCGCGGGCCTCGGCCAGTCCGATGGTGCCGCGGGTGCGCTCGGCGAGTGCGGAGAGCCGGTACCAGGTCTGCCGGGCGGCCTCCAGGCCGGGGCCGAGCTGTTCGACCTGTGCCTCCAGGAGGCGCTCGCGCTGCACCGCGCGGGCCAGCTCCTGCTCGACGGTGGTGCGGCGCAGCCGCAGCGCCAGTTCGTCGGCGACCTCGGCCTCGACGGCCCGGCGCAGCGTGCACAGGTCGTCGGCGAGCAGCCGCAGCCGGGCGTCGCGCAGGTCGGCCTGGATGCCGGCGGCCCGGCGGGCGATCCTGGCCTGTCGGCCGAGCGGTCCGAGCTGGCGGCGCAGTTCGGCCACCAGGTCCTGGACCCGGTTGAGGTTGGCCTGCATCGCGTCCAGTTTCCGCAGCGCCTTCTCCTTGCGCTTGCGGTGCTTGAGGACGCCGGCCGCCTCCTCGATGAAGGCCCGCCGGCCCATCGGGTCGGCGTGCAGCACGGAGTCCAGCTGCCCCTGCCCGACGATGACGTGCATCTCGCGGCCGATGCCGGAGTCGGAGAGCAGTTCCTGGATGTCCAGCAGTCGGCAGGTCTCGCCGTTGAGGGCGTACTCGCTGCCGCCGTTGCGGAACATGGTCCGGGTGATCGTCACCTCGGAGTAGTCGATCGGCAGGGCGCCGTCGGTGTTGTCGATGGTGAGGCTGACCTCGGCGCGGCCGAGCGGGGCGCGCCCGCTGGTCCCGGCGAAGATGACGTCCTCCATCTTGCCGCCGCGCAGCGTCTTGGCGCCCTGCTCGCCCATCACCCAGGACAGCGCGTCCACCACGTTGGACTTGCCGGAGCCGTTCGGGCCGACGACGCAGGTGATGCCCGGTTCGAAGCGCAGGGTGGTGCTGGAGGCGAAGGACTTGAACCCGCGCAGCGTCAGACTCTTCAGGTGCACGCGGCCGGTCTCCTCAATCGCTCACGACGGAAACCGACTGTATCCGGCGGCGGACACGACGAAGGGACGCCACATCCGGGCGTCCCTTGCAAGCTGCGTCCCTTTCGGGGCGACTCAGTGCACAGCGGCGTCGATCTGCGAGGACCGGGCGGGACTCAGGTGAGAGCCGGCTCCCGCTGATCCAGATCGATGCTGTTGAGCAGAGAGTGCTCGTCAGCGACAGCGGTCAGAGCGTCGTTCTCAGCCTGCATCCGAAGGAGCTCGGCTTCAAGATCCTGGACGCGCTGCTGAAGCCGCCGCATCTCGGAGAGCATTCGCGGGTCGGGGCCGCCGACGTACCCGAGAAGCGCCTTTGCCATGATGAATGGTCCTCCACGCTGAGTGACCGAACCGGAACGGTACAGGTCTAGGGGGAAGGGGGACGCACGCGCGGCGCGTGACCCGAAGTGCTGGCTGGGCACTACGGCACAACCACCGTGAGCTGGGCTCACGAGGGCATGCGCCTGCCGGGAAATCGCGGTCGTGTGCGCGGGCTTCCAGCGTCTCACCAAAGACGGAAAGGGTCAACACGATCACCGCACGCTACCGCTCCCCTGTCACCTGCCCGGCGGTGTCGTCACGCCTGGGGGTCTCGGGAGGGGTCCACCACGTGCTCGTGGATCATCGTTCGATGCGGAGTCAACCACGAGTCTGCCCGGATGGCAACCTCGTGACACCGCCGGTTCCCGATCTTTTCCCGGAAGCCCGGCCGACGGCCCGCCCCGTGGCTGCCCGGGGGCCGTCGCACAGCCGCGCCGCGGCCCCCGAAGGGCAGCCCGGCCCGGTCGGCCCGGGGCGGCTCAGCGGATCTCGAAACCCTCGTAACCAGGGCCGACGGCCGTCCAGATCTCGGTGACCCCGCTGACGTTCCCCGGGGTCCCCGGCCCGCGCAGCCGGGTCAGCAACTGCTCGCAGTCGGCGGCCAGTCCCTCGGCCACCACCTGGACCCGGCCGTCGCCGAGGTTGCTCGCGTAGCCGGTCAGTCCGATCTCCAGCGCCCGTGCCCTGGTCCACCAGCGGAACCCGACCTGCTGGACCTTCCCCCGGACCCAGGCGGTCACCCGGACCGGTTCCTCACTGTGGGCGTCGCGACCGTGCATGTCCCGACCCTAGCCTCCCGCCCGCGCCCCCGCGCGAACGGGAGCGGCCCCGCCGGAAGGCCGGCGGGGCCGCTGGGGTCGGACGTCGGTCCGGCGGGTTACCAGTCCCCGCCGCCGAAGTCGCCGCCGCCACCGAAGTCGCCACCGCCGCCGCCGAACCCGCCGAAGTCGCCGCCGTTGAAGTCGGCCCCGGTGAAGTCGCCGCCCTCGAACTGGTCCTGGTAGCCGTGGCCACCGTCCATCATCGGCGCGGCCGCGTAGGCCGGGGTGCTCATCATCGAGCCGAGCATGGTGCCGACCAGCAGGCCCGGCAGCAGACCGCCGCCGCCGAAGCCGCCGTAGTAGCCGCCCGCGTACGGGGCGTACGCCGGGCCGGCGTTCCAGTACGGCTGCGGGCCCTGCTCGGTGTCGACGGTGCGGATCGCCGGGTCGAGGCCCGCCGCGACCCGGTCCGCGTCGGCCTGGCAGACCGGCACGGAACGGGAGGTGCCGCCGGCCGGGGCCCAGTCCACGTCCTTGACGGACGGGCCGTGGCGCGGGTCCATGAAGCACGGGGGACGGCGCTCGGGCAGCGGCCGCTTCTCCCGCCGGGCGGCCAGGGTGGCCAGCGAGAAGCGGCCGTCCTCGATCGCCTCGGTGACCTGCTTGACGTCCTCGGGCTTCTTCGCCTCGTCCATCAGCCGCTTGGACTTCTCGTACGAGTCCAGGGCCTGGCTGTAGTCGGTGCGCTGGACGTCGTCCGCGTCGGCCGCGGCCGGGTTGAAGTCGAGCCGCTCCAGTTCGACGCCGAAGGCCGTGATGTCCTCGTCCACGACCCGGCGCAGCTGGTCCAGCTCGGCGCGGGCCTGCGCCTCCTTGCGCTGCTTGGCGCGGCGGAAGAGGAGGAAGACGCCGGCGCCGGCCAGCGCCAGCACGACCACCGGGATGACCACCCAGGCGATCGAGGTGCTGTGGTTGACCCCGGTGCCCTTGGTCTGCGGGGCGGCCTGGTCGACGAAGTCGTTCAGGGTGGCGTTGATGTCGCCGCCGTTGGAGCGGAAGGCCGCGCCGGAGATCCGCTCCGGGAGGCCGGCGCCCAGCGCGCCGCGGTCGGCCCGGGCGGTGAACTGGTCGCCGCGCCAGATCGCGTAGACGCCGTCGACGCCGACCTTGGTGCGGATGTCCTTGAAGACGGTGTCCTTGGCGTAGGTCGAGGAGTCGGGGAGCACCGCGACGAAGATCGGCTTGTCGGCCTTCTCGATCTTCTTGGTCAGGGCGTCGGCCTGGTCCTGGCTGAAACGGCCGGTCATGGCCGGGTCGACGTAGACCTGGCCCTTCTTCAGGGTGGCGGCCGCGTCGCTCAGCCCGGCCGCCGAGGCCGCCGGCGCCAGCAGGAGCAGCAGCCCGAGCAGCGCCGCCACCAGGGCAAGCGGCCCGGCGCCCCGGGAACGTCGTGCAAGGGTTCTCATGCCCTCGACGCTACCGTGACCGGCCCCCGAGCACGCCATACCCTTCGCATACTGGTACTGACAAGGGTCCCCGCCGTCCGCCGGGGCCGCTCCCCTCCTCGGGGATGATGTTTCCCCCAGTCACCCCTGAGTCGCGGTCCGCGCGGGAACCCCGGGAGGCCCCCGGACGTACGTTCCGGCGGACCCGGACCGGATCCGGGGCACTCGGGGGCGTGCCGACCGTACCGTGCGAACGGGCATAGTGGTCCCGGACCACCGGTCCCATTGCCTTTTCTTTACCCGGCGTCTTTACTCAGCCGTTCCCTCCCCAACTCCCGATCGGAGCGCTCGGTGATCATCGGCCTCGTCACCGCCGTGGCGGCATCCGCCTGCTACGGCACCGGCTCGGTCCTCCAGGCCGTCGGTTCCCGCCGCTCCGCCCGGGAGGAGGCCGCCAAGGGCGCCACCACCTCGACCACCGAGCACGGCGGCCCGAGCCTGTCCTCGACCGCGAAGGCCGCCGTCACCTGGGAGTTCATCCTCGGGACGGTGCTCGACCTGATCGGCTTCGGGCTCGGCGCGCTGGCCGCCCGGCTGCTGCCGCTGTTCCTCTCCCAGACCATCATCAGCGCCAACCTGGTGATCACCGCGGTGCTCAGCATCAAGCTGCTGGGCATCCGGCTCAAGCAGCTGGAGTGGGCCTCGATCGCCGTGCTCTGCTCGGCGCTGGTGCTGCTGGCCGTCTCCGCCGGGCCGGAGGGCGGCCACCACGCGGCGATGTCCTTCCACTGGGCGCTGCTGATCGTCACCACCGTGCTGCTGGTCGGCGGCAGCCTGCTGGTGCGGCGGATGGGCTCCAACGGCGCGATCGTCGCCGGTCTGCTCTCCGGTCTCGGCTTCGGCGCCCTGGGCGTCGGGGTGCGCATCCTCAACGGCATCGAGCCGTTCGCGTTCGGCGAGCTGCTCTCCGACCCGGCGCTGTACGCGGTCCTGGTCGGCGGCATCGGCGGCATGTACATCCACACCGTGGCGCTCCAGATCGGCTCGGTGAACGGCGCGACCGCCGCGCTGGTCGTCGGTGAGACGGTGCTGCCCGGCGCGGTCGGCGTGCTCTGGCTCGGCGACTCCTCCAAGGCCGGCCTGGGCTGGCTCGGCGTGGTCGGCTTCCTGCTCGCGGTGGTCGCCGCGGTCGGGGTCGCCTACTTCGGCCAGGACACCCACGGCACGCCCGGGGAGCCGGCCCCGCAGGAGCCCGAACTCACCCGGAAGTGAGACTCGGCGCGGGTGCGGCTCAGCCTCCGCTGCGGACGCGCGGCACGCGCTGGCAGCGGGGGCAGAAGTAGCTGGAGCGGTTCATCCAGGCCGCCCGCCGGATCGGGGTGCCGCAGCGGCGGCAGGGCTCCTGCTCGCGGCCGTAGGCGTCGAGGTCGCGGGAGAAGTAGCCGCTCTCGCCGTTCACGTTGACGTAGAGGCTGTCGAAGCTGGTGCCGCCGACGGCGAGCGCCGCGTTCATCACGTCCCGGGCGTTGGCGAGCAGCAGCAGGGCCTGCGGGCGGGTGAGCGTCGCGGTCGGGCGGTCGTAGTGCAGCTTCGAGCGCCACAGCGCCTCGTCGGCGTAGATGTTGCCGACGCCGCTGATCAGGGTCTGGTCGAGCAGGGCGCGCTTGACGGTGGTCCGCTTGGCGCGCAGCGCGGCCGCGAAGGCGGCGTCGTCGAAGCGCGGGTCGAGCGGGTCGCGGGCGATGTGGGCGATCGAGACCGGGGTGCCCTCCGGGTCCCCGTCCTCGGCCTCCTCGACGGCCAGGCCGCCGAAGGTCCGCTGGTCGACGAAGCGCAGTTCGCGCCCGCCGTCGTCGAAGCGCAGCCGCACCCGCAGGTGCGTCTCGTCGGGTACGGCAGGGTCCTGGACGAGGAGCTGGCCGCTCATCCCGAGGTGGCCGATCAGCGAGAACCCCGCCCCCGTACCGGCCAGCGGCACCCACAGGTACTTGCCGCGCCGCTGCGCGGTGCCGAGGGTGGTGCCGGTCAGCCGGGCGGTGAAGTCGGCCGCGCCGGCGGGCTGGCGGCGCACCGCGCGCGGGTGCAGCACCTGGACGTCGGCGACCGTCCGCCCGGCCACCCAGGAGGCCAGACCACGGCGGACGACCTCGACCTCGGGAAGTTCGGGCACGGGAACACGCCTCCTGCTCGGTACGGATCAGCAGGAGTGAAGGCTACTCGGAGGTCAGGCGCCGGCGGGCAGCCGGTCGGCGTACTTCTCCTTGATCGCGCGCCAGGCGCTCTCGGCGGCCTTCTGCTCGGCTTCCTTCTTGGAGCGGCCGACGCCGCTGCCGAAGTCCTCGCCGGCCACCCGGGCCGCCGCGGTGAAGGTCTTCTCGTGGTCCGGGCCGGACTCCATGACCACGTACTCCGGCACTCCGATGCCCACCGAGGCGGTGAGCTCCTGGAGGCTGGTCTTCCAGTCCAGGCCGGCGCCCAGCTGAGAGGACTCCTCGATCAGCGGGTCGAACAGCCGGTGGACGAACTCGGTGGCGGCGTCCAGTCCCTGGTCCAGGTAGATGGCGCCGATCACGGCCTCGACGGTGTCGGCGAGGATCGACGACTTGTCGCGGCCGCCGGTGCCCTCCTCGCCCTTGCCGAGGCGGATGAACGTGCCGAGCTCCAGGCCGCGGCCGACGTCCGCGAGCGCGCGGGAGTTGACCACCGCGGCGCGCAGCTTGGCGAGCGTGCCCTCCGGGACGTCCGGGTGGACGCGGTAGAGGGTGTCGGTCACCACGAGTCCCAGCACCGAGTCGCCGAGGAACTCCAGGCGCTCGTTGGTGGGCAGCCCGCCGTTCTCGTACGCGTACGAGCGGTGGGTCAGGGCACGCACCAGAAGGGCGCGCTCGAGCGTGTACCCGAGGCGCCCTTCCAGGACGTCGTATTCGGTCGAAGCCGGCCCACCGGCCTTGCCACCGCCCGAAGAGGAACCCTTCGGGGCGATGGACGCCTTGCGGGTGGAGTTACCGTCCGACATCGATCCGTGCACCCCGCCGATCAGACCGAGAGGACCTGGCGGCGGTTGTACGTGCCGCAGCTCGGGCACGCGATGTGGCCCAGCTTCGGCTCGTGGCAGCGGTCGCACGCCACGAGGGCCGGAACAACGGCCTTCCAGTTGGACCGGCGGTGGCGCGTGTTGCTGCGCGACATCTTCCGCTTCGGAACAGCCACGGCTACTTCTCCTGGTTCTCGGCGAGACCCTCACGGGTGTCGCTGTTCTTAGATCCGTCACCCTCGTCGCCGGGGGCGGCGGAGAGTCCCTGCAGAGCCGCCCACCGGGGGTCGACGGCATCGTGGTGGTGCGCCGGGTCGTCGCTCAGGCGCGCTCCGCACTCGGAGCACAGGCCCAGGCAGTCTTCCTGGCACACCGGCTGCAGCGGCAGTGCGAGCACCACCGCGTCACGCAGCACCGGCTGGAGGTCGAAGAAGTCGCCCTCCAGACGGTAAGTCTCTTCTTCCGAGTCCTCGTCGAGGTCCTCGGTCCCGGCGGTCCGGGCGCGGTGGCGCTCGTCGGACTCCGGGTAGTAGTACAGCTCCTGGAAGGCCACGTCGACGTCGAACTCGACGGGCTCCAGGCACCGGACGCACTCGCCCTCGACGTGGGTCCCGGCGGTGCCGGTGACCAGCACGCCCTCGACCACGGACTCCAGGCGGAGCTCCAGCTCGATCGCGTCCCGCTCCGGGACGCCGATCACGTCGATGATCCCGAAGCCCTCGGGGGCCTCCACGGTCCGACTCACCTTGCGCATCGAGCCCGGGCGACGACCGAGCTCGTGCGTGTCGAACACGAGGGGGTCGCGGTGGTCGAGGCGGTTCACGGTGTCCTGACTTCCATGGGGAATCTTCGATTGGCGTCTCCGTCCGGTCGGCCTTGCGCGGGCAAGCCGACAGCCGGACATGGAGAGGCCGGAGTGGTCAGACTACCGGAGTCTCCCGCCAGGCCCAACTTCGGTCCCGTCAGGAGACTCCCGCACCGTCGTGCCGGGCCGGTTCAGCGGCCGCCGAGCTCCCGCAGCCTGGTCATGTCGATCATGCTGGTGTCGAAGAAGCTGGTCTCGTCCAGGCCCTGGCCCTGGCCCTGCTGCCGGCCCTGCTGCTGGTGCGGCACGGCCGGCGGGGCGGCGGGCTGCTGGGGGTAGGTGTAGCCGTCGTACGACTGCGCGCCGTACCCCTGCTGCTGGGGGTAGCCGTAGCCCTCCTGCGGCTGCTCCGGGTAGCCCTGCTGCTGGTAGCCGCCGTGCTGCTGGCCCCACTGGGTGTTGTACGGGTCGCCCTGGCCGGCCGGGTCGTAGCCGCCGCCGTACACCTCGGCGTACTGCCCGCCCTGCTGCTGGGCGGCGGGCGCGTACTGGTCGGTGCCGGGGGCCTGCCAGCCGGCCGCGGCCGGGGTCTGCTCCGGCCAGGTCTGCTGCTGCGGGACGTCCTCGCGGTACCAGGCGATGTCCTCGCCGTCGGCGTCGTGGGCGAAGCCCGCCGCCACCGCCTCGGCCCGCTCCTTGGCCTGCTGAGCCTGGTCGGCGGCGGCCAGGTAGGCGCCCAGCTCGTCGATGGGCCGCTTGCCGAGCAGCTTGTCGCGGCCCTTGCCGACCGCCTCCAGGGTGGCGCCGAGCACGCTCTCCAGGGTGGCGAGCTTCACGTCGACGTACTCGTCGACCTCGGGGCTCGGGCTGACCCTCTGCGGGCGGAACTCCTCGCCGTCGCTCTCGCCGTCGGCCCCGGTCTCGAAGACGCTGGAATCGCCGCGCAGCTTGGTGCGGCCGCGGCCGACCGCGCCGAGCGTCTTGGTCAGCACGACCTCGAAGTTGGCGAGCTTGCTGTCCACGTAGTCGTCGGCCTCGGCCCGCTTGGTGTCGGCCTCGGAACGCGCCTCGGCGAGGATCCGGTCGGCCTGGGCCTGGGCCTGGCGGACCACCTCGGTGTCCGAGATCAGCGAGCCGCGCTCGGCGTGCGCGCCCTGGATGATCCGCTCGGCCTCGACCTGGGCGCCCGCCACGACCTGCTCGTGGTCGGCCATCACCGACTGGGCCTGGGCGAGTTCGGCGGGAAGCGCCGACCTGAGGTCGTTCAGCAGGCCGATCAGCTCGGCCCGGTTCACCACGCAGGAGGCCGACATCGGCATCGAGCGGGCGTTCTCGACCGCCGCCACGATCTCGTCGACCTTGTTCTGCACGTCCACGGGGCTTCGTCTTTCCGTGTGCCGCCGACGGTCCGGCGGAGGCAGGCCCGACGCGGTGGACCTCACCGCAGGGCAGGAATACAGACTGTACGGCCACTGCCGGGCGCGGTCACAACGCCTGAGCCGAACCGGGCTCCCGCGTGCCGGACAATCCGTGACGAAGCGGCAGAAACAGACAGGCAGTGGACTACTGCTCGGCCTTGCGCTCCGCGATCCGCTCGACCAGTCGGCCGTGCACCGTCTCGGGCAGCAGGTGCGAGACGTCGCCGCCGTACGAGGCGACCTCCTTGACCAGCGTCGAGGAGAGGAAGCTGTACGTCGGCGAGGTCGGCACGAACAGCGTCTCCACCCCGGTCAGGCCGTGGTTCATCTGGGCCATCTGGAGCTCGTAGTCGAAGTCGCTGACCGCGCGCAGGCCCTTGATGATCGCGGGGATGCCGCGCTCCCGGCAGTAGTCCACCAGCAGGCCGTGGTGCGACTCGACCACCACGTTCCCGAAGCCCGCGGTGACCTCCTCGATCAGGCCGATCCGCTCGTCGACGGTGAACATGCCCTGCTTGTTCCGGTTGATCAGGACCGCGACATGCACCACGTCGTACAGCTTCGAGGCCCGCTCGATGATGTCGAGGTGGCCGTTGGTGATCGGGTCGAACGAACCGGGGCAGACGGCTCGGCGCATGGCGTGTGTGCTCCCTCGTGGGGTGACGGATGCTGCGGGCCGCGGCCCGTTACTCCTGCTCGCCGGCCGCGGCGGCGGCGCGACCGTACCAGAGCGTGCCCTCGCCGTAGCGGCGGGAGCGCAGCTCCTCGAAACCCCCGGGCCAGTCGAACCCACCGCCGCGGGTGCTGCGCTCCACGGTGACGAGTGCGTCCTCCGTGAGCCAGCCCCCGGCCAGGAGTGTGATCAGCATCTCGCGCACCTCCTCGTCCGTCACCGCGTACGGCGGGTCGAGGAAGACCAGGTCGTACGGGCTCTGCGGGGGCGGCCCGGCGATCACCTTCTCCGCCTTGGCGGCCCGCACCTCGGCCCCCGGCAGGCCGATCGTCCGGACGTTCTCCCGGATCACCCGGGCCGCCTGGGCGTCCGCCTCGACCAGCAGGACGTGCTCGGCTCCGCGCGACAGCGCCTCCAGCCCGACCGCGCCCGATCCGCCGAACAGGTCCAGCATCCGGGCCCCGTGCACGGTGCCGTGCAGCGCCTCCAGGGTGGAGAACATCGCCTCACGGGCCTTGTCGGAGGTCGGACGGGTGCCCCGGCCTGGCGGTACGGCCAGCCGGCGGCCGCCGGCCGCCCCGGCGATCACGCGGGTCATGGTGGTGGGAGGTCCTTTCGTCGCTGCCCGACCACGCTATCCCGGCGAGCGGGCGGGTGACGGCGCAGGCCCCGCCGGACGCACCGGCGGGGCCTGCGGGACGGGTACGGCTCAGCTCGCCTCGGAGCCCGCCTGCTGGGCCGGGACGCCCGCGCCGAGCAGGGCCGGCGAGGCGTAGCGGGACCAGGACAGGCAGCCGTCGGGCGGGCAGAACTCGGGGCGGCGCGGGTCGTGCCCGAGCTCGCGCAACTTGGTCCGGACGGAGTCGGGCGTGCGGCCGAAGCGGGCGGCGATCCGGGCGACGGTCTCGCCGTCGTGGAAGCGCCGGACCAGCTCCTCCTCGTGCTGCGGCACCCAGGGGGCGCCGTGGCCGGGGTACAGCTCGCGCAGCACGTCGCGGTCGGGGATGGGCTCGGAGACGTCGGCGACGATCGCCAGCGCCCGCAGCGCGCGGTTGAGCGCGATCCGCAGCGAGGCGACGTCCTCGACCGGCAGCCGGAGCTTGCCCGAGGCGAGCGGCGCGGCGGCCGCGCCCTCGCGCCAGCCGGTCAGGGTGAGGGTGACCTCGCGGTCGTCGTCGCTGGCGAGTTCGATCCGGAAGACCTTGTCGCCCAGCGGGAGCTCGTTGAGATGACGGAATGCCATGGCATGACCCCCAAGTGTCGTGCCAGGTACGCACCTTGGAGGTGCGCCCTGAACACCTTCATTCTCTCGCGGGGGTCTGACAATCCGGCTCCGCGAGGGCCGCTCAGCCCTTCTCCATGTAGGCCGCGCGGTCCTCGTCCAGCAGGCTCTCCAGCGCGGTGCGCAGCTCCGGGTGGGCGGCCAGGTCAGGGTCCTCGGCGACCAGCCGGGTGGCCTCGGTGCGGGCGGTGAGGATGACCTCCTCGTCCTCCAGGACGGACAGCACCTTGAGCGAGGACTTCACCCCGGACTGGGCCTGGCCCAGCACGTCGCCCTCGCGGCGCTGTTCGAGGTCGATCCGGGACAGCTCGAAGCCGTCCAGGGTGCCCGCCACCGCGTCCAGCCGGGCCCTCGCGGCGCTGCCCCCGGGCATCTCGCTGACCAGCAGGCACAGGCCGGGCGCGCTGCCCCGGCCGACCCGGCCGCGCAGCTGATGGAGCTGGGAGACGCCGAAGCGGTCGGCGTCCATGATGACCATCGCGGTGGAGTTGGGGACGTTGACGCCGACCTCGATCACCGTGGTGGCGATCAGCACGTCCACCTCGCCGGCCGAGAACCGGCGCATCACCTCGTCCTTGGCCTCCGGCGCGAGCCGGCCGTGCAGGATCTCCACCCGCAGGCCGTTCAGCGGGCCCTTCGTCAGCTTCTCGGCCGTCTCCACCACCGAGAGCGGCGGCCGGCGCTCGTCGCTCTCCGCCCCGGCGTCGGCGACCTCCTCGAAGGCGTCCTCGGGGGCCTTGCGCTTCTTCCTGGGAGTGTCCGGCTCCTCGTCCCCGATCCGCGGGCAGACCACGTACGCCTGGTGGCCCTTGCCGACCTCCTCGCGGACCCGCTCCCAGGCCCGGGTGAGGAAGTTGGGCTTCTCCAGCGCCGGGACGACGTGGGTGGAGATCGGCGAGCGGCCGGCCGGCAGCTGGTCCAGGACGGAGGTCTCCAGGTCCCCGAAGACCGTCATCGCGACGGTGCGCGGGATCGGGGTGGCGGTCATCACCAGCAGGTGCGGCGGCTGCTCGCCCTTGGCGCGCAGCGCGTCCCGCTGCTCGACGCCGAAGCGGTGCTGTTCGTCCACCACGACCAGGCCGAGGTCCTGGAACTGCACCTTGTCCTCGATCAGCGCATGGGTGCCGATGGCGATCCCGGCGTCCCCGCAGGCCATGTCGAGCAGGGCCTGCCGGCGGGCGGCGACGCCCATCGAGCCGGTCAGCAGCGCCACCCGGGTGCCGAGGTCGGAGCCTCCGAGCATTCCGCCCTCGGCGAGGTCCCCCATCATCTCGACGATCGAGCGGTGGTGCTGCTGGGCGAGCACCTCGGTAGGCGCCAGCAGCACCGCCTGGCCGCCCGCGTCCACCACGGCGAGCATGGCGCGCAGCGCGACCAGCGTCTTCCCGGAGCCGACCTCGCCCTGGAGCAGCCGGTGCATCGGGTGGTCGGTGGCGAGGTCGGCGGCGATCTCGGCGGAGACCTTGCGCTGGCCCTCGGTGAGGGTGAACGGCAGCCGGGCGTCGAAGGCGTCCAGCAGGCCGCCCTCGCGGGCCCTGCGCGGCTTGGCGGGCAGGGCGGAGTCGGCGGCCCGGCGCTGGGCCAGGGCGACCTGGAGCACGAAGGCCTCGTCCCAGCGCAGCCGGCTCTGGGCGCGCTCGCGGTCGGCGTGGCCGCGGGGGCGGTGGATCAGCTCCAGCGCCTCGGGCAGCGGGATCAGGTCGTGGCGTTCGCGCAGTTCGGCGGGCAGCGGTTCGCCGACGTCACCGAGGTGCTTGGTGAGCGCCGTCTCGACGCAGATCGACAGCTTCCAGCTGGGCATCTGCGCGCTGGCGCCGTACACCGGGATGAGCCGGCCGGCGAACTGCTTCGCGGCGTCGCCGGCTCCGGTCGAAGCGCTCGCGTCCTCGTCGAGCAGCTGGTAGTCCGGCGAGACCAGCTGGCGGGTCCGGTTGAAGACCCCGACCTTGCCCGCGAACAGGCCCTGGGCGCCGGCCCTGAGCTCCTTCTGCCGCCAGCCCTGGTTGAAGAAGACCAGCGAGAGCCGGCTGCGGCCGTCGGTGACGACGACCTCCAGCCGGTCGCCCTTGCGCCCGCGGAACGGGATCAGGGTGACCTTCTCGATCCGGGCCAGCACGGTGACGTGCTCGTCGACCTCCAGCTCGTCCAGGCTGGTGAGCTGACCGCGTTCGACGTAGCGGCGCGGGTAGTGGTGCAGCAGGTCCCCGACCGTGCGCAGCTTGAGGCTGTCGGCGAGCACCTTCGCGGTGCGGTCGCCGACGAGCTTGGTCAGTGGTTCATCGAGAGCGCCCATCAGGCCCCTGTTTACACCAAGGGGCGGACAGCGCGGCGGCTACTCGACCCCGATGAGCAGTGGCGCCGGTTCCTGTCCGCCGTGGAAGACCACCGCGTCCACCTCGGGCCGCCGGTGCCGGACGTGGGCGACCAGCCGTTCGGCGAGCGCCTCCTCGGTGCCCTCGCCGAGGACCAGGGTGACGAGTTCGCCGCCGGCCCCGAGCATCCGGTCCAGCACGCTCTCGCCGACCTCGGCCAGCCCGGCGCCGATCACCGCGACGTCGCCGTCGATCAGCCCGAGCACGTCCCCGGCCTGGCAGACCCCGGCCATCGTCCAGGACTCCCCCTCGGCGACGGCCAGTTCGGCGTACCGGGTGGCTCCGGCGGCGGAGGTCATGGCGACCACGTCCTCGTCGAAGCGGCGGCCGCCCTCGTGCACCGCGAGCGCGGCCAGCCCCTGCACCGGCGAGCGGGTGGGCAGGACGGCGATCCGCACCCCCTCCTCGCGCAGCTGGTCGGCGGCGGCCCCCGCGGCGGCGCGCAGCTCGGGGTCGTTGAGCAGCAGGACGACCTCGCGGGCGGCCGAGCGGCGCACCGCGGCGGCCAGCTCGGCGCTGGTCGGCGGGCGGTCCGGGTCGGCGTGCAGGACGACGGCGCCGGCCTGTTCGCAGAGTTCGGCCAGGCCCTCGCCGGAGACCACCGAGAGCACCGCGCGGGCCCGTTCCTCGCGTTCGCCGGGCTCGGCGGCGGTGCCGGAGCGGGCGGCGGCCTCGGCGAAGTGGGTGATCCTGATCTGGTGCGGGCGCCCGGCCCCGACCCCGGCCTCCACGGCGGCGCCCGCGTCGTCCACGTGGACGTGCACGTTCCACAGGCCGTCGCCGCCCCCGATCACCAGCGAGTCGCCGAGCCCGCCGAGCCGCTCGCGCAGCGCGGGCAGCGCCTCGTCGGGAGCGTCCAGCAGGTAGATGACCTCGAAGGCGGGGTGGCCGGGGCCGGGCGGCCTGAGGTGGGTCGCGCAGCCCTCGTCGGCCCGGACGTCCCCGCACAGCGCGACCGGCCCCATCGGCTGCTGGCCGGCGACGGCGTCGGCGAGCGCGCCCAGGACGGCCACCAGTCCGCGCCCGCCGGCGTCCACCACCCCGTTCTCGGCCAGCACGGCGAGCTGCTCGGGGGTGTGCCGCAGCGCGTCCCGGGCGGCCCGGTAGGCGGTGTCGGCGACCTGGGCGAGACCGTCCCCGGCCCGGACGGCCTCGCGGGCGGCGACCCGGGCGACGGTCAGCAGGGTGCCCTCGACGGGCTCCGCGACGGCCTGGTAGGCGGAGTCGGCGGCCCGCTGCAGGGCGGCCCGCAGCTGTTCGGCGCCGCCGCCCTCGGCCAGCGTCTCGGCGGTGCCGCGCAGCCACTGGGCGAGGATCACCCCGGAGTTGCCGCGGGCGCCGACCAGCGCGCCGCGGGCCATCGCCCGGACGGCGTCGGCCAGCCCGGGGGCCGGGTCGACGGCGGGGTCGGCGAAGCGGCTCTCCACCTCGGCGGCGGCGGACTCGACGGTCAGGTAGAGGTTGGTGCCGGTGTCGCCGTCCGGGACGGGATAGACGTTGAGGGCGTCGATCTCCTCGCGGGCCTGGCCGAGCGCGCGCAGGGCGAGCTGGCACCAGGTGCGCACGGCCGGGGCGTCGAGCGTGTGCAGCACCAGGTCTCCTCCGGATGGAACGCCGATACGGCCCGGGAGGCGGCGGCTCTCCCGGAACGGCGGGGGGTGATACCGGCAGGTTATCGGGGGCGGGGCGGAGCCGTCCGGGCCGACGACCGGAGCGATCACTCGGCCGGTCATGGTAGTTTCGTGGGACGGAAGCAAGCGTTGTATGCTCTTCCGGTTGCCTGGAACCGTCCAGGCTCACCCCCTTGTCCGGTCCGGTGCACGTGAGTGTTCTGGTGGCTGAGTGGGGTTTTCGAAAGTAACTGATCTGAAGTCTTGGAGTGACTCCTGTGGCTGCCAACTGCGACGTCTGCGGCAAGGGGCCGGGCTTCGGCAACAGCATCTCCCACTCTCACCGCCGTACCCCCCGTCGTTGGAACCCCAACATCCAGACGGTGCGCGCTGTGATTGGGCGGACGCCGAAGCGGCTCAACGTCTGCACCTCGTGCATCAAGGCCGGTAAGGTCTCGCGCTGACGCGCAGACCGGCATGCCGGTCCTCCAGTGAGCCGGTTCATCCTCGGATGGGCCGGCTTCGCTGTTTCCGTGGCCGGCTACGCCGTTTTCCGGACTCACCAGTGGTGGGCGGACTCCCTCCAGGAGCCCGCCCACCACTGTTTTCCCGGGGTCCCCGGCGTTCCGGGACGGCTCAGCGCCAGCGCCAGGCGTGGTCGACCGGGCCGATGCCGGCGCCCAGTGCGAAGCCCCCGGCGATCGCGCCGGTGATGTACTCCTTGGCCGAGGCCACCGCCCGCGGCAGCGGTTCGCCCTTGGCCAGCCCGGCGGCGATCGCGCTGGCCAGGGTGCAGCCGGTGCCGTGGGTGTGGCGGTTGTCGTAGCGCGGCGCCCGGAACCAGTGCACCTCGTCCGGTCCGCCGTACAGCAGGTCGGCGGCCTCGCCCTCCAGGTGGCCGCCCTTGACGAGCGCCCAGCGCGGCCCGAGGTCGACCAGCGCCTTGGCGGCGTCCAGCATCTGCGACTCGTCCTCGACGGTCAGCCCGGTGAGCTGGGTCACCTCGTGCAGGTTGGGGGTGGCCAGGGTGGCGACCGGCAGCAGCTTCTCCCGGACGGTGGCGACGGCCTCGGCGACCAGCAGCGCGTCCCCGTGCTTGGAGACCCCGACCGGGTCGACGACCACCGGGGCGTCCACCCCTGCCAGCAGCTCGGAGACGGTCTCGACGAGTTCGACGGAGGCGAGCATGCCGGTCTTCACCGCCTGCACCCCGATGTCGTCGACCACGCTGCGGAACTGCGCCCGGACGGCCTCGGCGGGCAGTTCCCAGTAGCCCTGGACGCCGAGCGAGTTCTGCGCGGTGACGGCGGTGATCACGCTCATGCCGTGGACGCCGAGGGCGAGCATCGCCTTGAGGTCGGCCTGGATGCCGGCGCCGCCGCCGGAGTCGGAGCCGGCGACGGTGAGCACGCGGGGAGGTGCGGTGGAGGACATGGCCCCAACCTACCCGCGCGGTTTCAGAGCACCGCCTCGGACTCCGTCCAGCGGTCCTCGGGCACCGTCTTCAGCCTGGTCACCGCGTCGCCGATCGGCAGCAGCTCGATGCCGGTCCGGCGCAGCGCGGTGAAGTGCCCGAACGCCCCCTGGTGGACGGCCTCCACCGCGTGCCAGCCGAACCGGGTGGCGAGCACCCGGTCCCGGGCGGTCGGGGTGCCGCCGCGCTGGACGTGGCCGAGGATGACCGGGCGGGCCTCCTTGCCGAGCAGGTTCTCCAGCTCGTGGGCGAGCCGGTTGCCGATCCCGCCGAAGGTGCGGTGGCCGTACTGGTCGACCTCGCCGTGGTCGAAGCGCATGGTGCCGGGCACCGGGGAGGCGCCCTCGGCGACGGCGATGATGGCGAACTTCTTGCCGCGCGCGAAGCGGTCCTCGATTATCCGGGCCACCGCCTCGATGTCGAAGGGCTTCTCCGGGATCAGGATGCCGTGCGCGCCGCCCGCCATGCCCGCGGTGAGGGTGATCCAGCCGGTGTGCCGGCCCATCAACTCGACCACCATGACGCGCTGGTGGGACTCGGCGGTGGTCTTCAGCCGGTCGATCGCCTCGGTCGCGACGTGCACGGCGGTGTCGAAGCCGAAGGTCACGTCGGTGGCGTCGATGTCGTTGTCGATGGTCTTCGGCACCCCGACCACGGGCAGCCCCGCGTCGCTGAACAGCTTGGCGGCGGTCAGCGTCCCCTCGCCGCCGATCGCGATCAGCGCGTCGATGCCGATCTCCCGGGCCAGCGTCTTGGCGTTCTCCACGGCCCAGGCGATCCGGTCCCGCCGCACCCGGGCCGAGCCGAGGACGGTGCCGCCGAGGGTGAGCAGGCCGGTGACGTCGTCGTGCGAGACCGTCCTGGTGCGGCCCTCGATCAACCCGAGGAAGCCGTCCAGGATGCCGACGATCTCGTCCCCGTGGACGTCGGTGCCCCGGTGCACCACCGAGCGGATCACCGCGTTGAGGCCGGGGCAGTCGCCGCCGCTGGTCAGTACACCGATGCGCATGTCAGGTGTGCTCCCGCTCGCAGTGGTTCGGGCCACCCGCGCCGGGCGGGCGGGCTGGGGTGCCGCAAGCCTACGCAAAACGCACCCGCGACGCCCGTCCCCCGCACGCCGGAGCGTCACGCGCCGCCCGCCGTACGGGGATCGGTACGGGCCGCGCGCTACTCGGCGAAGTGGTCCCAGCCGCCGACCCGGTCCCAAGGGGCGCCGTCGACCGTGACCCGGCCGCTGCGGCTGCCCGTCGGGCGGCCGGTCACCTCGCCCACCACCCGCCAGCGGGCGGGGAGTTGGACCCCGCGGGGGAAGGTGGCCACGATCGCGTGGTCCTCGCCGCCGGAGAGCACCCAGACCAGCGGGTCCACCCCGACCGCCTGGCCGATGTCGGCCATCTGCGCCGGGACGTCGAAGTCGGCGGCCTTGAGGTCGATGTCCACCTCGCTGGCCCGGGCCACGTGGCCGAGGTCGGCGACCAGCCCGTCGCTCACGTCGATCATCGAGGTCGCGCCCAGCTCGGCCGCCGCCGGGCCCGCGTGGTACGGCGGTTCGGGACGGCGGTGCGCCTCGACGAAGGCGCGCGGGGAGCGGAAGCCGCGCTGGAGGACGGTCAGGCCGGCGGCCGACCAGCCGAGCCAGCCGGTCACCGCCACCAGGTCGCCGACCTGTGCGCCGGCGCGGGTCACCGCCGCGCGCCCCTGGAGGTCCCCGAGCGCCGTGATGGCCAGCGTGACGGTGTCGCCGCGCACGACGTCGCCGCCGACCACCGTCGCCCCGGCGACCTGGCACTCGTCGCGCAGCCCGTCCATCAGCTCGGTGGCCCAGGTGGTCGGCAGGTCCGCGGGGGCGACCAGGCCGAGCAGGATCGCGGTCGGCACCGCCCCCATCGCGGCCACGTCGGCGAGGTTCTGGGCGGCGGCCTTGCGGCCCACGTCGTAGGCGGTGGACCAGTCCCGGCGGAAGTGCCGGTTCTCGATCAGGACGTCCGTGGTCGCCACCACCCGGCCGTCCGGAGCCCGCACCACCGCGGCGTCGTCACCCGGGCCGAGGTCGACCGCATCGGTGAGCGGTACCCGGGCGGTCAGCTCCCTGATGAGGCCGAACTCGCCGAGCTCGCCCACGGTCCCCTGCATCTGCCGTCCTCTCGCGTTTCCATCCGGTTCGGCCCCCGTCGCGCTCCCCCGCGCGCAGCGTACGCCCTTCGGGGGGCCCGGGGTCTCCCCTCCCCGGGCCGCAGCGCGGTAGCGTGGTGATCAGACTGCCGGTGAGCCCACCCACCCATCCGCCTGACCGGGCGATCACGGCGGCGATCCCCCCTAACCGGCCGCCGGGAGGTCCCCGTGGTACAGGCATACATCCTGATCCAGACCGAGGTTGGGAAGGCCACCTCCGTGGCCGGGACCATCTCCGAGATCCCCGGCGTGCTGACCGCCGAGGACGTCACCGGCCCCTACGACGTGATCGTCAAGGCCGAGGCCGAGACGGTGGACGAGCTGGGCCGCATGGTCGCGGCCCGGGTCCAGAAGGTCGAGGGCATCACCCGTACCCTCACCTGCCCCGTGGTGCACATCTGAGGCGCCGCACCGGCTCCCCGCACCGGCGCGGACCGGCCGTTCGGACCCCGGTTACCATCGGCGGGTGGCCCGAGAACTGCGCGTCCCCGAGGCGCTGACCGCCCTGCCGGCCCCGGTCCGCTGGCTGGCCCTGCCCGTCGTGCTGACCTGCGCGGTCGTGGCGCTGGTCGGCAGCTGGGGCCAGGCCGACCCGAAGGTCGAGGTACCGCGGCCGAGCGGCCGGGCCGCCGAGTACTGCCGGTCGCTCGCCGCCGAGCTGCCCGCCGAGCTGCTCGGGCAGGCCCGCAGGGACCCGTCGCCCGCCTCGCCGTACGTGGCCGCCTGGGGCGGTTCGCCCCGGACGGTCCTGCGCTGCGGCATCGACCGGCCGGAGGAGCTGGACGGCGACCACGCCGCGGACTGGTCCCCGAGCGTCGACGACGTCACCTGGTGGTCGCAGAAGCTCTCCGACGGCGGCTTCCGCTTCGTGACGACCATGCGCGCCGCCTACGTCGAGGTGACCGTCCCGGCCGGCGCCGCGAAGAACCCCTTCGACCCGGCGGCCGCCCTGAGCGGCGCGGTCCGGGCCACCGTCCCGGGCTGAGCGGCGCGCCCGCGCCCACGACCCGCCGGGACGCGCCGAGGGGGGGGCGGGGGCCGCCCCGCCCCGCCCCGGCCGCGGGGGCCGGGGGGGAGGGGCCACCGCGGGACACCAGGCACACCCCCGAGCCGAAGGGATGGC
>NZ_JBEZUT010000149.1:0-20589 GCF_040636595.1 Kitasatospora sp. NPDC036755 | reverse complement strand
CCACGACGTCCTCGACGGCGTTGGCGAGCACCGTGTTCGGGGACCTGAGCGTCGGAGTGGTCATGGTGCGCCTCCCTCGGGTCGGGATGGTGCGGTGGCGGCGTGATAGACCGTAAGGAGGTGGCTACAGTCGGTGCCACTTCCTTGCAGCGTCTTGCACGAAGTCACCTGAGAGACGCGATGGCCTCTTCGATCAGGCGCCTGGCCCGCGGACCGTATACCGCCATCGACGCCAGGACCTTGAACGCCCTGGCGTAGATCGCCGTCTCTCCAGGCGCCGTGATGGTGACGGCTGCCGAGAGGAGCTCAGCGTTGACCTGCCGGTCGTCGAAGATCGAGAAGGCCTCAAGGGGCCACATCCTGCGCGGTGCCGCAAAGGGAATCACACCGAGGCTGACCCGAGTGGCACCCATCACCTCCAACAGGTAGCGCAGTTGGTCTTCCATGGCGGCCGGGCTGCCGATGGGGTACCGCAAGACGGTCTCCTCCACCACGAGGGCGAAGGTCCGATGTCCCTCATGCAGGAAGCGACTGCGCTGGAGACGGCTTTCGACCGCCGCTTCGACGTCATCAGGTGTCTGCTGGAAGTCCGTGATGGTGGCCATCAGTGAGCGTGCGTACTCACGCCGCTGCAGCATCCCCGGAACGACGTTCGAGCAGTAGACGCGGATCTGCCGGCTGCGGTCCAGAACGGGAAGGACCGCGCCCTGCGCGTGCTTCATCCCGGTCCGGTGCAGCCGCTTCCACTCCACGTACATCTCGTCCGCCTGGCGGTTCGCGGCTACAAGGTCCACGGCCAGATGGGCGACACCGCACGCCTCGCACCACGCGCGGATGTCCGCATCGGACGGCGGAGTCCTGGCATTGGCGATCCGGGACACCTTCGACTCGCTCCACCCGAGGAGAAGAGCCAGACCGTGCCCCGACAGACCGGCGTCCCTTCGCAGTTCCTTCAGCCGGGCGGCGATGGTTTCGCGGGCGCTCTGGGCGCTTGACGACGGGGAGAGGGGCATGGCCTGGTGGTCCGTCGATCGGGCTCAGACGGTGTACTTCTCGTGATCGACGGCCCGCCCCCAGACGGCCTCGAAGGCCGAGGCGCAGAGCCGCACCACGTCGGCGTCGTCGGAGTGTTGCGGTCCCAGGCCCCTCCCGTAGCCGTCGAACAGATTGAAGCGCACCGACTTCCCGTCGAACAGCCAGAAGTCGTTGCCGGGGAGGGCGAGGCCTGATGCCTGGCTCCGAGGAAGCCAGCGGACCAGTTCACCGGCGGCCACATTCACCTGGGTGATGTGGTGTTCGTAGCGGATGTAGGTCGTCACCGGCTCCGACACGATCCGCGCCCGCCTGACGACGACGCCCCTCGCGACGGCGCGGCGAACGGCCTCGGTCCAGTCCTTCCAATACTCCGAGTCGGGGTCCACGTCGACGGCTTCACCGCGCTGCCACCGGGCGATCTCGTCGGACTCCTCCGGAATGCCGTACTGGTCCCGCATCTCCAGATGGACTGCCGCGTGCTCGGCGGCGTCCAGGAGCTCATAGAAACTCGGAACCTTCTGCGGCATCGCATGCCCTCCTGAGGATCGGCACCATCCGGCGCGGAATTCGGACCACCGCTTCGCTGTCGGGGATCGAGTTGTCGTGGTCGGGGCCGTGTCCGGCTTCAAGGACCTTCCCGATCAAGGCCTCGTCAGCCGTATAGCTCTGCACGACCAGTTCCCCGGACTCGTCATCCACCCAAACGGTCGGACTCTGGTCCTTGCCCGTCTCCGGGTCGATACCCATGAACCGTAGTGCCATGGCCGCTTCTCCTGTCACTCGATCTGCGCGCTCTTGCGCCCGGAGTTGACGTGACCACCAGCATCCGGTGTCCGAGGCCGCGCTGTCAGACGTTTCAGCGACATCGTCGCCTCATCAGGCCCCGCTTCGCTCGAAGGGGTGATCCGGGCTTCCCGCACTGTCGCGAGCGGGTACGGCTCAATACCGTTCCTTCCATGACAGACGGGCTCACCCCTGACGAGGCCCTGCGGGCCCTGGCCGCCCTGGAGGCGGCCTGGAAGGACGACGACGAGGCGCTGTCCGCCCTGGCGGCGGGCGGCGCCGACGAACGGCCGCTCCCGGCACTGGTCGCCGCGTACGGCGAGCATGCGATGGACACCCTGATGGCGCTCGCCTTCGGCCTGCGCGCCACCATGAGCGACGAGGAGATCGCCGAGATCTCCGACGCCGTCAGCTCCAACATCGGCGCCCGGATGAGCGCGCTGCTGACCCAGACCCTCAAGTCCTGGGGCGCCCTGGCTCCCGCGGACGACCTCGCGGTGACGAAGATCATCGCCCACACGGTGATCGACGCGATGCGGGCCGTCACGGAGGACCCCAGCAAGACCGAAGTGCTGCCGCTCCTGGCCACCTTCCGCAGCTACGCCCTCAACGGCACCTGAACAGAACGGAATCGGCGTGGGCTTCGAGGCAATCGAAGCCCACGCCGTCATGCGCGCACCCTCATCCATCCGGCGGCGAAGGCGAACCCGCCGGTCGAGGACGCGAGGAACACGAGGACGTACGCCATGGCCCTCCCCGGAGCGGAGACGTCCTCGGGGATGAGGAGGGTGGCGACACCGGCGATCGCGAGACTTCCGGCGGTGATGACGCCGGCGGCGACTACGGCCGCATACCTCTGCGGAGGACGACGACCAGCCGCTCGATGACGTCCGGCCGGGCGGCCCCGAGGTCGATCAGGACGACGCCGGTGGCCTTGGCCGAGCGCCAGTCGATCCCGAGGGACGGGAGTTTCACGGAGGCGGCGTTCAGGACGGCCCGGAGGTCGTCGAGGACGTCGGCGGCGGTGCGACGGTCGTCCGCCGTGATCTTGTCGATCTTGCTGCTCATCGGGCATCTCACTGTTCGGTGTCGGAGATCCAGCGCGCTTCGGTGTCCCACTCGACGCCCCCGTCGAGGGGCCGGAGGTAGGCGCGGCCGTGCTGCCACCCCATGAAGGCGGCCCACCGGCCGGAGCGGACGTCGAAGACCCGCTCGCCGGTGGTCGACGGCCGGTAGGGGACGGGCGGCGGCGCCACCCGTCGCGCGGGCGGCGCCGCCGGGGTGAGGGCGGAGGGGTTCATCCGCGCCTCGGGGATGGAGTCGCCGCACTGCGGGCACCGGCAGGCCGGAAAGTTCCGCCGCAGGAGCAGGCTTTCACCGGATTGATTGTTCGTCATATCCACCGACTAGTCTCTCTCTGTTGTTACCCCCTCACCAAGAGTGTCCAATCGGGGCTACCATGGGAAGCACTTCACTTTGACAGCGAGCACTGTGGAATGGGTGGTCACCATGCCCGAGCGGGTAGTAGACCCGACCTCATCTCCGAACGCGGCCATCGGCGTTCAGCTTCGAAGGTTCCGCAAGGCCAGAGGGCTCACGCAGATCGAGCTCGGCCGGCGGACCAACTACAGCGACTCGCTCATCTCGATGATCGAGAACGGAGAGCGTCCCGCGCCACTGAACCTCATCCGCCGCTGCGACAAGGAGCTCGACACCTGCGAGGCGCTTGAACTCCTGTACTGGACCGCCAAGAGCAGCGCCTTGATCGGCGGGTTCGTCTCCTACATCGAGCACGAGCGCAAGGCCACCGCCCTCAAGATCTTCGAGCTGAACGTCATCCCGGGACTCCTTCAGACCCGGGGCTACGCCTCCGCCCTCATCAACGCCGCAGCCCGGCGAGGCGACATCCCCGAGGAAAAGGCCGTTGAACGACTGAATGTCCGGATGGCGCGGCAAGCCCTGCTGTACCGGGAACCCGCGCCTTCAGTCCACATCATCATGGAGGAGAGCTGCCTTCGGCCGGTCGGCGGCCCGTTCGTCATGGCCGAACAGCTTCGCCGGCTGGAGAGTGTCGCCAATCTGCCACACGTCACGCTGCAGATCGCACCCTCCGCGCTCGGCGAAAGCCTCCCCACCAGCAAGCCGTTCACACTCCTGACCTCCCCGGACGGGACGTGGATGGCGTACCTCGAAACCATCCAACGGGGCTACGTCGAGCGAGATGACAAGGACAAGATCCGTTCCCTGACAAGGGCTTACGATTGGCTCCAGGCCCAAGCCCTCTCATGTGCGGACTCACTGGCCCTCGTCCGCACGCGTCTCAAGGAGTTTCACGCCATGTTCCCCTTCGCGACGGTCAAGCCCACTTCCTGGCTCAAGTCCTCGTACAGCGACGGTGGTGGGCAGTGCGTCGAGGTCGCGCCCGGTCTCCCGGGTATCCTCCCCGTTCGCGACAGCAAGGACCCCCACGGGCCCCAGCTCGGCTTCCGCCCCGAGGCCTGGCAGTCCTTCATCACCGGCGTCAAGTCCGGCGAGTTCGGCCCCGCCTGAGCTTGATGCGCTCAACTCCCAAGGAGTTCCAAGCCATGTTCCCCATCGCGACGGTCAAGCCCACATCCTGGCTGAAGTCCTCGTACAGCAGCGGCGGTGGCAACTGCATCGAGGTCGCGCCCGGCTTCCCGGGCGTCCTGCCGGTCCGCGACAGTAAGGACCCCCACGGGCCCCAGCTCGGCTTCCGCCCCGAGGCCTGGCAGCCCTTCATCGCCGGCGTCAAGTCCGGCGAGTTCGGGAGCATCTGACGCCCTCGCCGCCCTGCCGATGCGGCAGGGCGGCGGCACTTCCGCTCAGCGCCCCTCGGCGATCAGGAAGCGGCCGGAGCGCCAGTGCAGGCGGGCCGGACCGCCGGTGGGCCAGTCGTGGTTGAGGTGGCGGCGGTCGCGGCCGAGCGCGCCCAGCTCGCGCGGGCGCAGGGTGCCGCTCGTCAGGCCGGCGGCCTCGCCGTCCGTCACCGGCATGATCGTCACGTACTGGGAGTCGTCCCCGCCCATCCAGTCGAC
The DNA here is from genome assembly GCF_040636595.1 of Kitasatospora sp. NPDC036755. Classification (NCBI taxonomy): domain Bacteria; kingdom Bacillati; phylum Actinomycetota; class Actinomycetes; order Kitasatosporales; family Streptomycetaceae; genus Kitasatospora; species Kitasatospora sp. NPDC036755. Next base: position 15,715 of record NZ_JBEZUT010000149.1, on the reverse strand, counting down.
GACCTCGGTGAAGATCCACACGAACCGCTGCGAGCAGTCCCGGCAGCGCCGGAGGTCGACGGAGAAGCGCGAGCCGTCCACCACCTCCGTCTCGTGCTCGAAGCCCTCCCGCTGCCGGCCCCACACCGCCCGTTCGTCCTCGCCGTAGCACTTCGCGCAGCCGAACTCCGCCATCGGCCTTCCCATTCGGTCGACTCCTGTTCCGCGACGTCCCGTGTCGCGGCCCATGATGCCCGCAGGACCCCGCCGACCGGCCGGACCGTCACTCGACCGGGGAACAATTCACGGGCCGTTCCCGCGCTGTTGGCACCTTGGGGCTGATCGCCGACAGACCGGTTGACGACAGAGTGACGCGTACATGTCCCAGATTTCTGGGATACTCACCGCCCCCGGCACCGCGCAGAATCGACGACAGGTGCACCGCCCAGCGGACACCGACAAATCGTCGATTCGATCCAGGAGTTGATCTACCATGACACGCTCCTTCAAGCGCGCCGGCGCCGTCCTCGCGGCGGCCGCGATCGCGTTCTCCCTGTCCGGCGCGGCCACGGCCGTCGCCCAGCCCGCGGCGACCGGGAGCACGGCCGGACACTGCGTGGTGAGCGCGGAGGGCGGGCAGTCGCACTGCTTCGGCACCTACCGGGAGGCCATCAAGTTCGCCACCGGCGGGCGGGTCGCCGACGCTCCGCTGAGTGCTGCGGCGGCCGCCCGCGACAGCGCGTTCGCCGACAAGCTGAACAGCCCGGACGGCATCGACCTGATGGTCCTGGGAACGATCTACGACGACTTCTTCTTCGAGGGTCAGTCGATCACCTACACCGGCCCGCACGGCTGCTACAACGGGAACGCCGCCGACTACTCGTTCGACATCGCCGCCCCGCTCACCAACCACGTGTACTCGCTGCGCCCGTACGCCAACTGCTGGTTCAACCTGTACACCGGGCTCCAGGCCAGCGGCTACGGCAGCCCCAGCTACAAGGGCGAGACCGTGCAGGTGGACGAGGCCTGGCGGACCCACTCCAAGTCACTGACGCTCGGCTGAGCACCGACCGCTCCTGACGCCCGCACCCCGCCCCGTTCGGCGCCGGCTTCCCGGTGACCACCAGGGGCACCGTCAGGACGTGGGGCGGCCGACCGGATCCGGTCGGCCGCCCCACCCCATCGAACCATCCGTTCGGTATTCCGAACGGTCCGGCCGCGGCGACGAACCGCCGCCCGTCAGTGCCCGGGCCCGAGCGAGGGCGCCGGGGCCGACGGCCGCCCGGAGTCGTCCGCCGGGTCGTCCAGGTGCAGCCGCTGCTCCGCGCGGTACTGCAGCAGGAGCACCGAGCGGACCGGCTCCCCGCTCACGGCGGTGTAGGAGTGCGGCAGCGAGGCGTCGAAGCCGATGTAGTCGCCCGGACCGAGCTCGACCTCGCGGCGGCCCGCCCGGACCCGCAGCCGGCCGGCCTGGACGACGGTGTGCTCGGTGCCGCCGTGACCGCCGGAGAGCTGGGTGCCGTCGATCCGGACCTGCTGGTCGTAGACCTCGAACACGGCGTCCCCGGACTCGATCCGGCGCAGCGGCCGCAGGTCCACGCCCCGCCCGCTGAGCAGTTCGGCCTCGGCCGCGCGCACCACCGTGACCTCGTCGCCCGGCCGGGCCTCGACCAGGTCCGAGATCGGCACGCCGAGCACCCGGGAGAGCCCGAGCACCGTCTCCAGCGTCGGGTTGCCGGCCCCCGACTCCAGCTGGGAGAGCGTCGCCTTGCCGACCCCGGCCCGCCGGGACAGCTCGGACAGCGACAGTCCGCGCTGGGCCCGCACCCGCTTCAGGTTGGCGGCGAGGACGCCCCGGACGGATTCCTCGGCATCGTTCACGCTGAACCCCTTCTCTCCCGGCAGTGTTCGATATACCGTACGGGACGCACACCGACGGACGGGGCAGCGTAGCGAAACACCTCGCTTCCCTCACCCTCACCAGGAGACCGAAGTGACCGAGCCCGCCGAGACCGCCGAACACGCCGCGACCGCCGAGACCATCAAGTACCGGAAGAACGGCCTGACCCGCGGCGTCACGGACGAACTCGCCGAGAGCATGACGCGGGGCTGGGCCGACACCGAGCGCACCGCCCTGGAGCCGGTCCCGCAGGCCGCGCACACCGCCCGCCGCCGCGCGGAGCTGTCCGCCGCCTACCCCGGCGAGCTGCTGGTGGTCCCGGCCGGCAACCCCAAGGTGCGGGCCAACGACACCGACTACCCGTTCCGTCCCTCCTCCGACTACGCCTACCTGACCGGCGACCAGTCCCAGGACGGTGTCCTGGTGCTCACGCCGACCGGCGCGAGCGGCCACGAGGCCGTGCTCTACCTGCGCGACCGCTCCCGCACCGACAACGGCGAGTTCTGGCTGGACGGCCACGGCGAGCTGTGGGACGGCCGCCGCAACAGCCTGACCGAGAGCGAGCGGCTGTTCGGCCTGCCCTGCCGGGACGTCCGCACCGTCCGGGCCGACCTGCGCGCCGCCACCGGCCCGGTGCGGGTGCTGCGCCGCCACGACGCGGGCGTGGAGGCGGCCCTCGCGGACCGCTCGGACGCCGCGCGGGACGAGGAGTTCGAGGTCTTCCTGTCCGGACTGCGCCTGGTCAAGGACGAGTTCGAGATCGAGGAGCTGCGCTTCGCCTGCGCCGCCACGGCCCGCGGCTTCGAGGACGTGGTGCGCGTCCTCGGCACCGACACCGAGACCGCCGAGCGGCTGATCGAGGGCACCTTCTTCGTCCGCGCCCGGGTCGAGGGCAACGACGTGGGCTACAGCACCATCGCCGCGGCCGGCCCGCACGCCACCACCCTGCACTGGGTGCGCAACAACGGCCACGCCCGCCCGGGGGACCTGCTGCTGCTCGACGCGGGCGTGGAGACCAACCACCTCTACACCGCCGACGTCACCCGCACCCTCCCGGTCAGCGGCCGCTTCACCGAGCTCCAGCGCAAGGTCTACGACGCCGTGTACGCGGCCCAGGAGGCCGGCATCGCGGCCGTCCGCCCGGGCGGACGGTTCCGCGACTTCCACCGTGCCGCCCAGCGCGAGCTCGCCGAACACCTCACCTCCTGGGGCCTGTTCGGCGACCTGAGCGCGGACAAGGTGTTCGAGCTGGGCCTGCACCGCCGCTTCACCCTGGCCGGCACCGGGCACATGCTGGGCATCGACGTCCACGACTGCGCCCACTCGCGCACCGAGGAGCACGTCGACGGCCCGCTCCTGCCGGGCATGGTGCTCACCGTCGAGCCGGGCATCTACTTCCAGGAGAACGACCTGACGGTGCCGGAGGAGTACCGGGGCATCGGGGTGCGGATCGAGGACGACATCCTGGTCACCGAGGACGGCAACGAGAACCTCTCCGACGGTCTCCCGCGCCGCTCCGACGAGGTCGAGGCCTGGCTGGCGCGACTGCGCGGCTGACGGCCCGTGGCACGGCGCCCCCGCTTCCGCCCGCTCGGGGCGGGGGTGGGGGCGCCGTGGGATCCGGCGGGCGGGGGCGCCGCCGGGCGACCGGCGGACGTGACGACCGGCAGGAGCGGCGCGAACGGCGTGAACAGCCGTCAGCCGAGCCGCCACACCGTGGTGGTCTTGACCGCGGTGTCCTCCAGGTCCGCGACCACCGGCACCCGGTACGCCGCCACCGCGGTGAACCGCTCCCGGGGCAGGTAGGCCCGGCCCGGATCGCCGACGATCACGGTCGCACCGCGCGCCGCGGCCCGCTCCAGGAAGGGCAGGAAGCGGGCGGCCATGGCCCGTTCGTAGAAGACGTCGCCCGCGAGCACCACCTCGGCGGGCCCGCCGTCGCCGTCCACCAGGTCCACCAGGGCGCCGTCCACGCGCACCCCGTTGGCCTCGGCGTTCAGACCGATCGCGGCCACCGCGTAGGCGTCGATCTCGGCGGCGCGCACCCCCGTCGCCCCGCGCAGCGCGGCGGCCACCCCGACCAGTCCGGAGCCGGCCGCGACGTCCAACACCGTACGGCCGTCGACCAGTTCGGGGTGGTCCAGCACGTAGCGGGCGACCGCCACCCCGCCGGCCCAGGCGAAGGCCCAGAACGGCGGCGGCAGCCCCGCCTCCCCGCGCGCCCGTTCGGTGGTCTCCCACAGGGCGATGGCGTCCTCGGCCATGTGCAGGCTGATCTCGGGCACGAAGGGCACGGGCTTCAGCGCGGTCTCCCGCCGGATGAAGGCGAGGTCCTCGGCGGGCTGAAGAGTGCGCAGCTCACTCGGCATGCCCCGCAGCATAGGCCCCGTACGGGGCTGCTCCGGCACACACCCGGAGGGCCCGCGGCCGGAGTTCACCCCCGCTCGTCCACCACCCGCCTGATCTTCCCGACCGAGCGCTCCAGCGTGTACGGGTCCACCACCTCGGCGGCGACGGTGATCCCGACCCCGTCCTTGACCGCGCGGACGATCTCCGCCCGCGCCGACTCCCGCTGCCCGGTGGAGGCCTCCGGCCTGGCCTCGACCCGGACGGTCATGCTGTCCAGCCGTCCCTGCCGGCCGAGCCGCAGCTGGAAGTGCGGCGCGACGCCGGGGATGCGCAGCAGGATCTCCTCGATCTGGGTCGGGAAGACGTTCACCCCGCGCAGGATGATCATGTCGTCGCTGCGCCCGGTGACCTTCTCCATCCGCCGGAAGGCCGGCCGGGCGGTGCCGGGCAGCAGCCGGCTGAGGTCGCGGGTGCGGTAGCGGATGATCGGCAGGGCCTCCTTGGTGAGCGAGGTGAAGACCAGTTCGCCGCCCTCCCCGTCCGGCAGCACCTCGTCCGTGAACGGGTCGACGATCTCCGGGTAGAAGTGGTCCTCCCAGATGTGCAGTCCGTCCTTGGTCTCCACGCACTCCTGGGCGATGCCGGGGCCGACCACCTCGGAGAGGCCGTAGATGTCGACGGCGTGCAGGCCGAGCCGGTCCTCGATCTCGCGCCGCATCTCCTCCGTCCAGGGCTCGGCCCCGAAGATACCGACCTTCAGCGAGGTGCCGCGCGGGTCGACGCCCTGCTTCTCGAACTCGTCCAGCAGGGTCAGCAGGTAGGACGGGGTGACCATGATGATCTCGGGCTCGAAGTCCAGGATCAGCCGCACCTGGCGGGCCGTCATGCCGCCGGAGGCGGGGATGACGGTGCAGCCGGCCCGCTCGGCGCCGTAGTGGGCGCCGAGGCCGCCGGTGAACAGCCCGTAGCCGTAGGCGATGTGCACCTTGTGGCCGGGCCGGCCGCCGGCCGCGCGGATGGAGCGGGCGACGACGTCGGCCCACATGGAGAGGTCGCCGTCGGTGTAGCCGACCACGGTCGGCAGCCCGGTGGTGCCGCTGGAGGCGTGGATCCGGCGGACCCGCTCCATCGGGACGGCGAACATGCCGAAGGGGTAGCCCTCGCGCAGGTCGGCCTTGGTGGTGAAGGGGAAGCGGGCGAGGTCGTCCAGGGTGCGGCAGTCCTCGGGGCGGACCCCGGCGGCGTCGAACTTGCGGCGGTAGAGCTCGACGTTGTCGTACGCGTGGTGCAGGGTGGCCCGCAGCCGGGTGAGCTGGTGGGCGCGCAGCTCGTCCGGCGTCATCCGCTCGCCGGCGTCCAGGAGCTCGGGTGGGATCGGCTCCCCGAGGTGTCGGCGCGGGACGGGTGCGGTGCCGGTCATCGTCGCTCCTTCGCTGCTCCGGGGAAACCTACCGATCGTTCGGTCAGTCCCTTCCGGGTCCATTGATCCAGTACCCGAACCACCTGTCAAGGGATCGCGCGACACCTGCGGAACGTGACCTTCCGGCCACGTCGCGTCGACCCTCCCCCCAGGCTTGGCTATCCAATATGAAAATCATTACAGAAGTTTGACCGGGGAAGGACCTTCACCCACCCGGCCGCGTGGTTCAGTGGTTCGGTTTCTCCCCCGCACCCCGGAGTGATCACCGTGTCCACGACTCCTGCCCTGGTCAGCGCGTTGCGCGAACTCGGCGACCGACCCGCCGTCGTCGCCGACGGACGCGCGATCAGCGGCATCGGCCTGCTGCTCGGCGTCTCCCCGCCGGGCGGCCTGCCCCGGGCCCTCGCCCGACGCGTCGCCGAACACGCCGCGCTGCCGCCCTCCGCCGCCCGCGCCGCCGAACAGCGGCTGCGCTACTGGGCCGGCGTCCTCGGCCCGCCGCCCATCCGGCACACCCTGCTGCACCCCGTCACCGACCTCGCCGTCGACCTCGCCCTCGCCACCCTGCTGGCCGGCGGCACCGTCCACTGCGGCGACCCCGGACAACGCCCCGAACAGCAGCTCGACGCCGTCGCCACCGCCCGGGCCACCCACCTCAGCCTGCCCTCCGCCCTGCTCTGGCGGCTCAGCCGGCAGCCCGGCCTCACCACCCGCGACCTCGGCGCGCTGCGCCTGGTCCTGCACGTCGGACCCGAGCCCCGCCAGGAGGACGTGTACGCCGCCGTCGACGCGCTCGGCGCCGTCCTCGCCCACGTCCGCGCCCCGGACAGCAACACCGAGGCCGCCGACCGCCGGCTGCGCGCCGACGCCGACGGCGCCTCCGCCGCCGCCTGGAAGTACGGCATCGGCGTCACCGCCGAGCAGCTGCGCGACTTCGGCGCCCAGCTCGACCGAGCCGTGCTCACCGCCCTGCTGCACACCCTCCAGCAGAACGGCGTGCTCACCGACCCCGCGCGCGGCTACCCCGAGGCCGAGGTCCTCGCCGCGGCCATGGTCGTCCCCGCCCAGCGCCCCCGGGTGGCCCACTGGCTGGACGCCCTCGCCCGGCACGGCCTGCTCGCCCGTCAGGACGGCGGCGCCCAAGGGCCGGTCTTCCGCGGCGGGCCCGGGCCGGACGCCGCCGAAGTCCGGGAGGCCTGGCGCCCGGCCGTCGAGACCTGGGCGGACGGACTCGGCCCGGCCGCCGCCCTGGACCGGGTCCGGCGCGGCGCCCTGCGGCTGCCCCGGCTGATCACCGGCCAGGAGGCCCCCCGGCCCGCCTCCTCCCCCGTCCGCTGGGCCGCGGCCCGCGGCTACCTCGGCGCCGCCCTCGGCGCACTCGTGCGCGGCACCGCCGAGGCCCACCAGGGGCCCGGGCCGCTGCGGGTCCTCGAACTCGACCCCGAGGGCGGCGAGCCCGCCGTCACCCGGGCACTGGCCGTCCGCCCCCGGCCGAGCACCGAGCACCACCAGGCCCCCGACGGCGGCCGCTACGACCTCGTCATCGCCACCGTGGACGGGCACACCCCGCAGGAGGTCCCGGCACTGGTCCGGCTGCTCTCCCCCGGCGGACGGCTGCTGCTGCTCGCGCCCACCGCCGAACAGCTCGACCTGCTGATCACCGGCGACGCCCCCGGCCCCGCCGCCCGACCGGCCGAACACTGGCGGACGGAACTGACCGCCGCCGGCTGCGCCACGGTGCTCAGCCTGCCGGAGGACGGGCACCCGATGGCCCTGCTGGGGCAACGGCTGTTCGCGGCACGGGTCGACTGACCCTCGGACGTACCGAGCCGCGGGTGGACGGGTCCCGTTCGGCCCGGGCGGCACGGGCCGGGCGGCACGGGGGGCACGGTACGAGCCGGGAGGTAGGGGCCGGGCGGTACGGGCCGGGCAGTACGAGCCGGGCGGCGGCGGACGGCGTCGCTGGCTACGATCGGGGCATGTCCCGGATTCCCCGCGCGGTGGACGCGCTCGCGTCGATCGGATCGAGCCTCTCGATCGGGTCCGTCGGGTCCTTCCTCTCGATCGGGTCGGTGGGCTCGTTCCTGTCCGTGGGCTCGGTGGGATCGGTGGGATCGTTCCTGTCCGTCGGTTCGATCGGCTCGTTCGCGTCCATCGGCTCGATCGGCTCCGCGCTGTCCGCCCTCTCCGTGGGCTCCTGGCGCGGGGTGGGCTCGTTCGGCTCGTCCTGCTCGCCCGGCCCGTCCGCCCCTTCGGGTCGGTGACCCGACCCGTCACACCGGCCCCGTCCACCACCGGGCGCGGGCCGTCCGCGGCCGGGCCGTGAAGCCCGGATCACGCACCGCCACCCGATCCGTACCATTTCGATACCGAAGCCGGGATGAGCTGCGAAGATCCTCGCCGCCCGGGCCCGTCCCCGGGTAGGCTCCCGCATGTCCTCCGGCCCTCGCGCAGGCGGCCCCCTGCCGCCGTGCCGCGTTCTCCGTGGGGCGCACCCCCGCGGGCCACTCGGTGGGCACCGCGCACTCGACACCGCGCGCCAGGGCAGTCGCGCGAACGGCGAAGGGCATCGCATTGGCGGATCGGCTCACCGGAGGAGACTCCTCGCTGCTGCGGCGGATCAACGCGGCGGTCACGCTCCGGGCGCTGCGCAACGGCCACTCCGTGACCCTCACCCAGCTCGTCGGGGAGACCGGGCTCTCCCGCCCGACGGTCGAGGGCGTGATCGAGGGTCTGGTCGAGACCGGCCTGGTCGCCGAGGTCGAGCAGCCCAGGGAGGACGGCCAGCCGGGCCCCGGCCGCCGCGGCCGCCCGGCCCGCTGGTTCCGCTTCCGCGCCGAGGCCGGACACATCCTCGGCATCGAGATCGGCGTGCACGACATCCGGGTCATCCTGGCCGACCTCACCGGCGAGGTGGTGGGCAGTCACTTCAAGCCGGTGGACGAGTCCCTCGAGGCCGAGGACCGGCTCGCCGCCGTCCGCACCGCCGTCGCCGAGGTGCTGCGCAAGGCCGGCATCTCCCGGGACAACCTGTGGGCCGTCGGGATCGGTACCCCCGGCATCGTGGACCGCGAGGGCACCGTCCAGCTGGGCACCGCGATGCCCGGCTGGACCGGGCTCGACCTCGGCGCCCGGCTGCGGCGCTCCTTCCGCTGCCCCGTCCTGATCGAGAACGACGCCAACCTCGCCGCGATCGCCGAGCACTGGCAGGGCTCGGCGGTCGGCGCCGACGACGTCGTCTTCGTGATGGCCGGCCTCAGCCCGGGCGCCGGATCCCTCATCGGCGGCAAGCTGCACCGCGGCTTCGGCGGCGCGGCCGGCGAGATCGGCGCCCTGCACCTGCTCGGCCAGGAGGTCACGCCCGAGCGCCTGCTGTCCACCACCGGAAAGCCCCTCAACCCGCTGGACGAGGCCGCCGTGGCGCGGGTGCTGCGGCTGGCCCGGGAGGGCGACGAGGTCGCCAAGGTCGCCATGGACCGCTTCCTCACCCGCCTCGTCCAGGGCGTCGCCGCGCTCGTCCTGGCCATCGACCCGCAGCTGGTGGTGATCGGCGGCTGGGCGGCCGGCCTCGACGGCGTCCTGGACCCGCTGCGCGAACGCCTGGCCCAGTTCACCCTGCGGGCCCCCGAGGTCGCCCTGGCGGCCCTCGGCTCGGAGGTGGTGGCGATGGGCGCCCTGCGCGTCGCGCTGGACCACGTCGAGGAGCAGCTCTTCGCGGTGGACCCGCCCCGGGCCTGACGGGCCCGGGCCTGACGGGCCCGGGCCTGACGGGCCGGGGCACGGGGGCCTCGGGCTCTCGCGGCCGTCGACCCGACCACCCCTCAACGGCAAAGGCCCGGACGCCGATCGGCGTCCGGGCCTCGACCTGAGGGTTTCCGGAAAATGGTTCAGGAGGCGGTACGGACTCCGGCCGTCGCGCCGACCGGGGTGACCTCGACGAGTCCGGCCTCGCCGAAGGTCAGCTTGCAGGTGTCCGCGCGGTAGGTGGCGACCGCCAGCGCCACCAGCCGGCCGGCCGAGGCGTACTGGGTGGTCATCACCAGGACGGGGGCGCCCGGCGGGCGCTCCAGCAGGGCGGCCTGCTCGGCCTCGGCGACACCGAGCTCGACCGAGCGGGACTCGCCGTCCACCTCCAGGCGCTCCAGCTGGCGCAGCACCGAACGGGCGCGGTCGCTCTCGGCGCGGAAGCCCGGCAGGTGCGGCAGGGCGGCGGCCGGGACGTGCAGCGCCTCGGTGGCCACCGCGCGGCCCTCCACCAGCCGGACCCGGCGCACCGTGTGCACGGTGGCGCCCTCGGCGATGCCGAGGCCCTTCGCCAGCTGCGCGGAGGCGGGGGCGGTGGTGCAGTCGATCGTCCGCCAGGACTGGCTGCGCGCGGCGCCGGGCCAGCCCTCCTCCTGCCGGTTGACCGGGACGCCGACCCGCGGGGCGGCGATCAGGGTGCCGATGCCCCGACGGCGCACCAGGCGGCCCTCCAGCTCCAGCTGGTCGAGCGCCTGCCGCAGCGTGGCCCGGGCGACGCCGAAGCGGGCCGAGAGCTCGCGTTCGTTGGGCAGCACCTGACCGGTGGAGAACTCCGAGTCGATGGCCCGCAGCAGCACCGTGCGCAGGTGCCAGTACTTCGGCTCCGGCACCGCAGAAAGCTGTCCTGTCGTTCCCACCGCGTCCTCCACCCTGATGCTGTCCGCCCTGCGACAAGGAGGGCGGATCCCGGGCCCACTGTCCGCTGTCGCGGCAGGTGGGAGAGCGGGCCTTTATCCGTCCTTCTTTATTAAAGGTCCTTGCAGTAAGCGACCCTAGGCGCTCCGTCCGGAGATGGTCAAGACCAATGGCGAGGCTTGACGGGACCGCCGCACATATTCATGCCGCGTTCACGACAGCTCCTGTCAGTCACTGTCACCATCCGCCGGAGCCACTCCACCCGGCCGCCCCGACCCGCGCGTCACGATTCGGGCCGGGAACGGGCAGTCGGTAGGCTGCCCGAGTGATCGTGGTGACGAGTGTGAACGTGAACGGAATCCGGGCGGCGGCCAGGAAGGGCTTCGTCGAATGGCTGGCCGGCACCGAGGCCGACGTGGTCTGCCTCCAGGAGGTGCGCTCCGAGCCCGAGCAGCTGCCCGCCGAACTCCGGGACCTGGACGGCTGGCACGCCGTCTGGGCCCCCGCCGCCACCAAGGGCCGGGCCGGCGTCGCCGTCCTCTCCCGCCGGCAGCCGCAGCGCACCGTGATCGGATTCGGCTCCGAGGAATTCGACAATTCGGGCAGGTACGTGGAAATCGACCTCCCCGGCCTGACCGTCGCCAGCCTCTACCTGCCCTCCGGTGAAGTCGGCACCGAGCGCCAGGACGAGAAGGAACGCTTCATGGCGGAATTCCTCGTCCACCTCACCGCCCTGCGCGCCCGCGCCGCCGCCGACGGCCGCGAGGTCGTCGTCTGCGGCGACTGGAACATCGCCCACCGCCCCGAGGACCTCAAGAACTGGAAGGCCAACCAGAAGTCCGCCGGCTTCCTCCCCGAAGAGCGCGCCTGGCTCTCCCGCGTCTACGACGAGGCCGGCTACGTCGACGTCGTCCGCGCCCTCCACCCCGACCGCACCGGCCCCTACTCCTGGTGGTCCTACCGCGGCCGCGCCTTCGACAACGACTCCGGCTGGCGCATCGACCTCCAGGTCGCCACCCCCGGCCTCGCCGCCCGCGCCACCGACGCCCGCGTCGAACGCGCCGCCACCCACGCCGAACGCTGGTCCGACCACGCCCCGGTCACCGTGGTGTACGACCTCGGCGACAACTGACCGGCGAAAACCCGTAGTTGGGTCGGGGGGCCGGGGCGCCCCCGGACCTCCCCGACCCGAACCCCCTCATGTCGGCGAGCGAGGCCGGCGATCTCGCCCGGCCGGAATTTTCCAGGTCGATCCGCCGCCCCGCGTCCCACCAGGGGGCACCGCGAGCGCGCCGACCGGCGAAAGCGGCTATACGTCCCCACCGCACCCACGGAGCCCACCCGCCGCCCCAGGCCGGAATACGGTCCCGGCGAGGAGCAACCCCCGCGAGTGAAGGACCAGCCTCAGCACGCGGACACCGGACTTGTCATGCCGCCAAGACGCGCTCTTCACCGCACGCTTGTCCCACATGAGGCCCGACCGACGGACCGCGCCGCTTCGCCCACGGCATCGCCGAAACACCGAGGCGACTGCACCGCATCGCGGTTCCCCCACAACCATGCGAACAGACACCTACCCATACCCGAGCCACCCGCGATGGCGTCCAGACGCCACCGCGCCCACCGGCGACAAGTTGATCCTTCCAGTCCACCGCGCAGCGCACCCAGGCAGCCAGCCACCGCCCCTGACCTCGGACAGGTACCTGCGCGCCCCTCGACCGTGATCTCGACCTCCATGTACGAGTACGCTTCGGAGACGTAGGCGAAGTGCCCTGCCAACCTGATTGGGAGTAAGAGGATATGACGGCCCGACACCGGCCGCCCAACAAGCTGATGGCCGATCGAACTGAATCAACCAGCACCCTCTGACGCCGATCACCGCAGGTCAGAAAGTGTCGGCCCCGCGCTCGCGGGGATTGCTCCCCTGCCACTCCCGGCCGGGGCACTCCCGGCCAGTCGGCCCCGCGCTCGCGGGGATTGCTCTCAGCATGCCGACACGCTAGCCCCGCCCCGCCGGTCGGCCCCGCGCTCGCGGGGATTGCTCCGCGATCATCGGCTGAGGCCCCCGATGCCCAACGTCGGCCCCGCGCTCGCGGGGATTGCTCCTAGACGCCGAGCTAAGGCAGTTGAGCAGCCGAGTCGGCCCCGCGCTCGCGGGGATTGCTCTATGGCGTCCCACCCGGCGGACTGCGCCACCTGGTCGGCCCCGCGCTCGCGGGGGTTGCTCCCTTATGGCCCTCGCGCCGTACCGCACGGCGCCGTCGGCCCCGCGCTCGCGGGGGTTGCTCCGCGGCGACGTCGGCCGAGACCTCGGCTCGTCAGTCGGCCCCGCGCTCGCGGGGGTTGCTCCGTCCAGCCAGGTACGAGCACCGGCCAGGACGTGTCGGCCCCGCGCTCGCGGGGGTTGCTCCTACGCCCCTTCAGGGCGGCGGCCCTGCGTCCGCCAGCCCCGCGCTCGCGGGGTTGCTGGAACTTCAGCGCCGCTGCGGTCAAACGCCTCGCTCGCGATGGTCTTCCTTCACCAAGTGACCTGAGGCGGAGATTCGTCGCTGGTCGGATGTGAGTCGTCCCGGCCCGAAGATCCCACCGTTGCTGGTCACCGGTGTCCAGAGGGAGGTGCCGCAGTCCTGGGGGCGTCATCGCTCGACCACCCAGGCACTGGCCCTGAGATCACGGATCGTCCTGGAGTGCGCCGAGGGCCACTCGATCACGGCGGTGTCCCGGCGGCTGGCCCTCGCCCCGGACACGGTCCGCACCTGGCGCCGCCGCTTCATCGAACGGGGCCTGGACGGCCTGGGTGACGAACCCCGTCCCGGTCTCCCACGGAAGATCACCGACGCGGACCTCGAGCGGATCATCGTCAAGACCCTGAAGGAGAAGCCGAAGAACGCCACTCACTGGTCGCCCCCGCGATGACCGCCGCGACCGGCATGTCGCAGTCCGCGATCTTCCGGATCTGGCGCGCGTGCGCCCTGGCCCCCACACTGGGCGGAGACCTTCAAGCCCAGTACCGACCCGTTGTCATCGACAAGGTCCGCGACGTCGTCGGCCTCTCCCTCGACCCGCCCGAACGCGCGCTGGTGCTGTGCGTCGACGAGAAGTTACAGATCCAGGCGATGGACCGCCCCCAGGCGGTGCTGCCGAAGATGCCCGGGGCGCCCGAACACCGCATCCACGACTACGTCCGCGCGGGCACCACCACCCTCTTCGCCGCCCTCGGCACCGTCACCGGCAAGGTCATCGGCTCTCTCCACCGCCGCCACCGCGCCGTCGAGTTCCAGAAGGTCCTGGCCAAGTTCGACAAGGAATGGCCGCCGACCTCGAGGTCCACCTGATCCTGGACAACTACGTCACCCACAAGACGCCGGCGATCAAGAAGGGCTTCTGGCACACCCACGCTTCCACCCGCACTTCACACCGCCGAGCTCATCCTGGCTGAATCTGGTGGAACGCTGGCTCGCCGAGCTGACACGGAAGAAGACCAAGTAACGAGTCCACCGCCCCGTCCAGGCCCTCGAACGAGACATCCACAGCCGGCTCGCCGATTGGAACGAACACCCCAGGCCGTTCACCTGGGCCAAGAGTGTGGCTGCGGCGCCCGGCAGCGGTCCAGCCCATCCCCCGGAGGTCATTTCCCTCCCAGAAGGCACCAAGGCCTTCGACACTCCGCCGGCCCGGGAAAGGTCCTGCGATCAGACGCCCAGGAGTGGAGGCTTTCCTGCCGGGCCTCGCAGACGGGGCATTCAACGCCGATATGGGCGCAGCTCTGGTCTCTACTCCCGGGCTACTCGCAATGGCCCGCGCCTCACCGACGGCATCGGCCAGTTGAGACGAGCACTCTGAATCAGGGCACCAGGGGCGCGCACCTCGATGCCATCGGCACTCGGCATCCACTACCTGCACTGCGACAAGCCGCTTGAGACGTAGGTCGAGTGTGTACCACAGCCCGGGAACAGTGAAGCCCCCAGAACGAGGCCGACGAGATCGTCAGCCACGACCGTTCCTGATCTGGGTTCCGGTGACGCTTCGTGGTCCCGGCACGGAAAGTGATTCAGAACCTCGTTTCATCCGTTGCCGACAGTCCTACCGAACTGACCAAGCGGAAGCTATCCCCGCGCGTACGGGGCCGACGTGGAGTGTTGTTGGGCGTTGTTGTGGTTGTTGGAGCTATCCCCGCGCGTGCGGGGCCGACGAGTTGCCGTCCTGCTGCGCGAACAGCAGCTCGGAGCTATCCCCGCGCGTGCGGGGCCGACATCCGGTCGCGCACCGCCGCGCTCCAGGTCGCGGAGCTATCCCCGCGCGTGCGGGGCCGACGTGTAGCGCTGGCGGTGCACCTGGTGGGCACGGGAGCTATCCCCGCGCGTGCGGGGCCGACCCGGAGTCGTGGCACAGCGAGGACGTCAGGTAGGAGCTATCCCCGCGCGTGCGGGGCCGACGCTTCGTGACCTGCGGGTTTACCGGCGGGAGCGGGCCGAGAGGATCAGTCCGTCGAAGTCGACGGGCTTCCAGCGGTCCTTGCCCGCCGTGCGGACGGTCCAGCCCTGTTCGTTGGTGGCGGGTTCCACGAGGACGGCTTGGCCGTCGCCGATGCGGGTGGCGAGGAGCTCCCAGAGGCGGTCGCGGATGCGGCGGCTGGGGGTGCCGACGAAGACGCCGGCGTTGACTTCGACCATCCAGCGGGTGAGGTGTCCGCGGAGGCCTTCGGGGGCCGCGATGAGGATGATGACGGTCATGGGCTGCTCGTGTCCTGGGTGAACTCCGGGCCGATGATGGCCAGGTGTTCGTCGCCCATTCCGGGATCGGCTGCGGAGGGCGCGAGTGGGCCTTCGCTGCCCGACCAGTTGACACCACCTTGGACGGCGCCGACGCGTTCGTCCCAGAGTTCGTTGACCTCGACGTCGGGCATCTCCGTGCCCTCGGGGCTGAGGAGCGCCTTGACGTCGTGCACGATGCGGCCCAGCAGTTTGTCCTGGGCGATGCGGTCGCGCAGGCCGAGGCGGGCATCGCGTTCCTCGGTGTGGCCTTGCTTGGCGAGGTCGAAGGCAAGCGGGATCGTGTATTCGGCCTTGTAGAGATCCGCGATGTCCAGGACGAACGAAGTCGCCAGTCCTGTGTGGACGAAGCCGAGGCCGGGGCTGGCCCCCAGCCCGGTGATGACCGCGTGGCAGATCCCGTAGAGCGCGGCGTTGGCCGCCGACAGGAGCCGGTTGAGGTCGTCGCCCGCGGCATACGCGTCACCGGCCTTGTAGACCCGACCGTTCCAGGGAACTCCGGTTCGGCGGGACTCGGCCTGGTAGAGCTTGCGGATGCGGGCGCCCTCGCGGCCGCGCAGCTGCTGCATGGTGGCGGTGCTGACGTCCTCGCCGGGGAATCGCATGCGGTACATGTTCCGTGCGACGCCGAGGCGC
>NZ_JBEZUT010000148.1:0-20617 GCF_040636595.1 Kitasatospora sp. NPDC036755 | reverse complement strand
GCCGCAGCTCGTCGGCCAGTGGATCCCGTTGGCCGCCGTCTCCGGGTTCAGCTGCTTGAACTCGGGGTCGGTGAAGAGGCAGGTCGGGTTGCCGGGCGGCCGTCGCGGAGGCGAGCACCGCGAGTGCGCCGCGCAGCGGGGAGTGGCCGAACTGTCCGGCCAGCGCGGCCACCTGGGCGAGCAGGACGAGGACCAGGGTCAGTACGCCGAACGGACCGATGTCGGACTGCTTCATGATGCGCAGGGCGTCCTCGGCGGGCTTCCCGCTGCCCAACCCGTCGGCGACGTCCGCCAGGCCGTCCAGGTGCAGTCCCCGGGTCAGCCCGGCGAGCACCGCCACCGCGGCCACCGCGCCGAGGAGACCGCCCGCGCGCCAGGCCACCAGGGCCCCGGCCGCGGCCGCCGCCGCCCCGAGCACCAGCCCGACCGCGGGAGCCGTCACCATCGCCCGGGCCGCCGCGGCCCGGTCCCACCGCTCCACCCGCACCCGCAGCACGGACAGCGTGCCGAACCCGAACCGCAGGCCGTCGGCCCAGGTCGCCCGATCGTCGCGGTCGGCCATGGGTGTCCTCCTCTCACAGCAAGAACGCCCCGGGCCGTGGCCGGCGGGGGCGTTCTTCGGGTCGTCGTGCGGTCACCCGGTGGGGCGGGCCCCGCCGTTGCTACAGCTTGCGCAGCAGGTCCGCCGCCGAGGGCAGCCTCGGCTGCTCCTTGGGGGCGCTCGGCGGCGCGGGGACGAACGGCTTCGGCGCCTCGTCGGCGAGCACGTCCCCCGCGGCCTGGAGCAGCGGCAGCGCCAGCAGCGCGCCGACGCCCTCGCCCATGGTGATTCCCTGGTCCTGCAGCGGTGTCAGGGTCAGCCGGTCGTACGCCTTAGCCTGGGCCGGCTCGCCGCTGGACTGCCCGGCCCGCCACCACTCCGGCGCCCGGAAGGCGATCCGCTGGGCGACCAGCGCGCAGGCCGCCGAGACCACGCCGTCCAGCACCACCGGCAGCCGTCGGACGGCCGCCTGGAGCAGGAAACCGGTGATCGCTGCGAAGTCGGCCCCGCCGGTGGCGCCGAGCAGCGCCAGCTGGTCGCCGAGCACCGGCCGGGCCCGCCGCAGCGAGTCCCGGATGGCGGCGCACTTGACCATCCACACCCGGTCGTCGATCCCGGAGCCGCGTCCGGTGACCGCCGCCGCGTCCGTCCCGCACAGCGCGCCGACCAGCACGCCGGCCACCGTGGTGGCCCCGACCCCGAGGTCGCCGAGCAGCACCAGGTCGGTGCCGGCGTCGGCCTCCTCGTCGGCGACGGCCATGCCGGCCCGGAACGCCCGGACGGTCTCCTGCGCGGTGAGCGCGTCCTCGACGTCGATCCGCCCGGAGCCGCGCCGGATCCGGTGGGCGACCACCTCGTCCGGGAAGTCGGCCGGGTCCGCGTCGACCGCGACGTCGACGACCCGCACCCCGGCGCCGTAGCGCGCGGCCAGCCGGGACACCGGCGCGCTGCCGTCGAGCACGGCCCGCACCCGGGCCGCGGTGCCGCCCCTGGCGGGCATCCGGGAGACCCCGAGCGCCGCCACGCCGTGGTCGGCGGCGAACAGCAGCACCTTGGGGGAGGAGACGGGCAGCACCGGCGAGCGGCCCTGTACGGAGGCCAGCCAGCTGCCCAGCTCCTCCAGCCGGCCGAGCCCGCCGCGCGGCCGGTCGGCCGCCTGCCAGCGCTCGTCGGCGGCCCGCCGGGCGCTCTCGTCGGGGCGCTCGACGAGCGAGGAGAACGTATCGAGATCCACGGTCGTGTCCATCGTCCGGAAGGCTACACGCCGAAGGTGTTCAGTTTGAGGCTGGCTTGACGTCCGGCTTGATGGTGAGCGCCTGGCCGGCCACCACCAGCAGGACCCGCTCCGAGGCGTCCGCCACCGCCATGTTGAGCCGGCCCAGGGTGTCGCGGAAGCGGCGGCCCGCGGCGGTGGCCGGGACGACGCCCATGCCGACCTCGTTGCTCACCGCGACGGCCGTCCGTCCGGTGGCCGCCCAGGCCCGCGCCAGGGCCTCGCAGCGGCGCTGCACGGCGGTCTCCCCGCCGTCCGCCCAGACCTCGTCGTCCCAGGCGCCGCACTCGTCCATCACGGCGGTCAGCCACAGGGCGAGGCAGTCGACCAGCACCGGTGCCGGGTCGGTGGGGTCGGCCAGCACGGCCTCCAGGTCGCAGGTCTCGGCGGTGCGCCAGCTCGTGGGCCGGCGCTCCCGGTGCAGTGCGACCCGCTGGGCCCACTCGGTGTCGCCGTCCCGGGTGCCGCCGGTGGCCACGTACAGGACGTCCGGGTGGCCGGCGAGCAGCTGCTCGGCGCGGGTGGACTTGCCGGAGCGGGCGCCGCCGAGCAGCAGGGTGCGGGGCAGCGGGGGACCGGTGGGCTCGGAGGGGGTCGCCATGCCGCCCATCCTGCCGGATCAGGCATACGGAAGATCGGGCCGGGCAGGCTATGGTGCGCAGCAACACAGGCAGCGTGGTCAGTGGGAGGAGCCGGCATGGTCTGGACGTGGCGGTACGAGAAGGCGGACGGCAGCGCGGTGACGCCCGGGGGCAGCCAGGAGGAGTTCGCCGGCCAGGGGGACGCCGAGACCTGGATCGGGGAGACCTGGAAGCAGCTCGCGGAGGACGGTGTCGACACCGCGGTGCTGCTGGAGGACGACCGGGTCGTCTACGCGATGAGCCTGGGCGAGGAGTAGGCCCGAGGCGTCGGCCGGCCGGGGCGGGGCTTCTGCTCCACCTCGTCCGGCCTACTTCGCCCCGATCACGTGCAGGAGCGCGGCGACCTGCCGGTACGGGTCGGTGCGGCCGGCCCGGTCCTCGGCTTCCAGGAGCTGGGCCAGTTGCCGTCCGTCCACCGGCGGGGCCGCGTCGTCCGGCGCGTTGTCGGTGAAGACCCGCACGCCGTACCAGTGCCGCAGCGGCACCGACACCTCGGAGAGGGTGACGGTGAGGTCGGAGAGGCGGTCGGCCCGCGCGGGCAGGCCGAGCCGGTTGTAGTACCGGTCGCTCTCGAAGGCGTGCAGGGCGGCCCGCCAGTCCCCGGCGGCGGCCGGCCGCAGGGCGAGCGCGTCCCGGTTGCGGACCAGCAGCGAGAGCAGTCCGCCGGGCGCCAGCAGCCGGGCCAGCGAGGCGATCATCGGGTCCGGGTCGGGCAGGTACGTCAGCACGCCGTGGCAGACCACCACGTCGAAGCTGCGCGGGCCGAACCAGCGCCCGCACTGGTGGCCGTCGCCGCTGAGCAGCTGCATCCGGCCGCGGACCTCCGGCGGCTCCTCGCAGAGCGCCTCCTGGGCGACGCCGAGCGCGACCGGGTCCGAGTCGATCCCGGTGACGTAGTGGCCGGCCCTGGCCAGCCGCAGGGCCTGGGTGCCCTGCCCGCAGCCGATGTCGAGGACGCGCTGGGCGCTGCGGCCGGACAGCTGCTCGGCGAGCTGCCGGGAGACGAGCTCCTGGCGGACGAAGTTGCGCAGTCCGCCGAGCCGGGCCGGCCAGACACCGGTGCCGCCCGCGAAGGACCCGCTGCGCGAGGGCAGCCGGCGTTCCTGGGCGATGCGGTCGTGGCCGCCGTCGCCCTGCCCCGGAAACGCGCCCCCCTCTCCGGGTGGCGCTCCGGGAAGTGCGTAGAGGCCGGGCCCCTCCCAGGAAGGCGGGGCCCAGCCGGAGTCGACCGGTTCGGCGGTCAGGGCTTCTCCCCGCGCCGCACCTGCGGCTTGGGCAGGCGCAGCCGGCGCATCTGGAGGGTGCGCATGATGCCGTACGCGACGGCGCCGCGGGTGTTCTGCCCGGCGAAGCGCTCGGCGAGCTGCTTGCGCAGGCCGAGGCCGAGGCGGACGAAGTCCACGATCACGAACACGAAGAACAGCAGGAACAGCAGGGTGGAGAGCAGCTGGATCGTCGGCACCTTGACGATGCTGAGCACCAGGATGACGACGGCGGCCGGGAGGAAGAACTCGGCGAGCGACCAGCGGGAGTCCACGTAGTCACGGGCGAACTTGCGCACCGGGCCCTTGTCGCGGGCCGGCAGGTGGCGCTCGTCGCCGCTCATCAGGGCCTGGCGCTGCTTCTCGCGCTCGGCGCGCATCCGCTCGCGCCCCTGGCGGGCGGCCTCCTTGCGGTCCTTGGGCACGGTCACCCGGGTACGCCGGTTGGCCTCGGCCTCACTGCGCTTGGGGGTGGGGCGGCCCTTCTTGGCCTGCGGGTCGCGGGCCTGGGTCGTCTCGTCCTGCTTCTCCAGCACGGTGGCGGAGGCGGCGGCATCATCTGAACGGCGTCGGAACACACCACCAGCCTACGGGGTGCGACGCGGGTTCCACGGGTGCCCTCGGACCCAAACGCATATCGATACCGCCAGGTCGCCGTCCGACTCGCGTTTCCCCGGGCCTTCCCGTAGGGGATCAGTCGGATGGACGATGGGGGGTATGAGAGGCGGATCCACCCGGGGGAGGAGGAAACGCCATGGTCGGTGTAGCAGTCTTGTTGCAGGCAGGTGCACTGCGGCGACGGGCTCGCTGCACATACACTCGTCGTGTCTGGTAACGAGATAGAGACCGCAGGCCGGAGAAGGGGGCACCCGAGGCCCATGAGCGACGGAATCATGAAGCGTATGGGGCTGATCTTCCGCTCCAAGGCGAACAAGGCCTTGGACCGGGCGGAGGATCCGCGTGAAACGCTCGACTACTCCTACCAGAAGCAGCTCGAGCTGCTGCAGAAGGTACGGCGTGGTGTCGCGGACGTCGCGACCTCGCGCAAGCGCCTCGAACTCCAGCTGACCCAGCTCCAGCAGCAGTCGGCGAAGTACGAGGACCAGGGCCGCAAGGCGCTGTCGCTCGGTCGTGAGGACCTCGCCCGCGAGGCGTTGACCCGCAAGGCCAACATGCAGTCGCAGATCAACGACCTGGAGACGCAGTACCAGCAGCTCCAGGCCGAGGAGGAGAAGCTCACGCTCGCCTCCCAGCGACTTCAGGCCAAGGTGGACGCCTTCCGCACCAAGAAGGAGACCATCAAGGCGACGTACACGGCCGCCCAGGCGCAGACCCGCATCGCCGAGTCCTTCTCCGGGATCTCGGAGGAGATGGGCGACGTCGGCCTGGCGATCCAGCGCGCCGAGGACAAGACGGCCCAGATGCAGGCCCGGGCCGGTGCCATCGACGAGCTGCTCGCCTCCGGCGCGCTCGACGACGCGAGCGGTCTCGGCCGCAAGGACGACATCGAGGCCGAGCTGGAGCGTGTGGCCGGCGGTTCCGACGTCGAGCTGGAGCTGGCCCGGATGAAGGCCGAGCTGTCCGGTCCCTCCTCGGCCGGCCCCGCCGCGATCGAGCAGGGCAGGCAGGACGTCCAGCCGCAGCCGCAGCAGGACACTCCGCGCATCAACTACAACAAGTGATCTGAGCTCGACCCCACGAACCAGGGAGACGCACGGCATGATCATGAGGGTCATGGGTGAAGGGCAGTACGAGGTGGGCGAGGACCACCTGAACCTGCTCAACGAGCTCGACGCCGAGCTCGTCACCGCAGTGGAGTCGGGGGACGAGACGCTCTTCCGCCAGGCCTACGGCAAGCTCATCGACGCGGTGAAGCAGTACGGCACCCCGCTGCC
Organism: Kitasatospora sp. NPDC036755; assembly: GCF_040636595.1. Classification (NCBI taxonomy): domain Bacteria; kingdom Bacillati; phylum Actinomycetota; class Actinomycetes; order Kitasatosporales; family Streptomycetaceae; genus Kitasatospora; species Kitasatospora sp. NPDC036755. The sequence continues at coordinate 15,005 of NZ_JBEZUT010000148.1, read as the reverse complement.
GCTGGATTCGCTGGAACCGTCCGAGCTGATCCTGCCGAGCGCCGACGCGACGATCGACGAGGTCCGCGAGTTGCTGATGGCCGATGGCGAGGGCGTGATCCCGGGCTTCCCCGAGTAGCACCTGCGGCTGCTGCCAGACGAAAGGGCGGGCCCCCTCCGGTGGGAGGGGGCCCGCCCTTCGACTGTCGTCGGCCGGGCCGCGGCGGGGCTACGGCAGGGCCAGCATCCGGTCCAGCGCCGCCTTGGCGTGCTTCTCGGTCTCCGGGTCGACGGTGATCACGTTCGGCACCCGGCCCTCGACCAGCGACTCCAGCGCCCAGACCAGGTGCGGCAGGTCGATCCGGTTCATGGTCGAGCAGAAGCAGACCGTCCGGTCGAGGAAGACGATCTCCTTGTCCGGGTGCGCCTTGGCCAGTCGGCGGACCAGGTTCAGTTCGGTGCCGATGGCCCACTTGGAGCCGGGCTCGGCGGCGTCCAGCGCCTTGATGATGTACTCGGTCGAGCCCACCATGTCGGCGGCCGCGACGACCTCGTGCTTGCACTCGGGGTGCACCAGGACGGTCACGCCGGGGACCCGCTCGCGGACGTCGTTCACCGAGTCCAGGCTGAACCGGCCGTGCACCGAGCAGTGGCCGCGCCAGAGGATCATCTTCGCGTCCCGCAGCTGCTCGGCGGTCAGGCCGCCGTTCGGCTTGTGCGGGTTGTAGACGACGCAGTCGTCCGGGGAGAGGCCCATGTCCCGCACCGCGGTGTTGCGGCCCAGGTGCTGGTCGGGCAGGAAGAGCACCTTCTCTCCCTGCTCGAAGGCCCACTCCAGGGCGCGCTTGGCGTTGGAGGAGGTGCAGATGAGGCCGCCGTGCCGACCGGTGAAGGCCTTGATGTCGGCGGAGGAGTTCATGTACGAGACCGGGACGGTCACGTCGGCTATGCCGGCGTCGGTGAGCGCGTCCCAGCACTCGGCGACCTGCTCGGCGGTGGCCATGTCGGCCATCGAGCAGCCGGCCGCGAGGTCCGGCAGGACGACCTGCTGACGCTCGCTGGTGAGGATGTCCGCGGACTCGGCCATGAAGTGCACGCCGCAGAAGACGATGTACTCGGCCTCGGGGCGGGCCGCCGCGTCGCGGGCGAGCTTGAAGGAGTCGCCGGTGACGTCGGCGAACTCGATCACCTCGTCGCGCTGGTAGTGGTGGCCGAGGATGAAGACGCGGTCGCCGAGCGCGGCCTTGGCGGCGCGGGCGCGCTCGACGAGGTTCGGGTCGGAGGCCGGGGGGAGGTCACCGGGGCACTCGACGCCGCGCTCGCTGTTCGGGTCGGCCTCGCGGCCGAGCAGCAGCAGAGCGAGCGGGGTCGGAGTGGGGTCGACGCCGTGGGTCTCGGTGATGGTGGTGGTCACGGGCGGGTGCCCTTCTGTGCGGCCGAGCTAGCGGTGGGGCCTTTTCGTCTAACTGACGCGATCTATTCTAGTCGCTTAGCGTCAGAGTGACGATGGCCATCCTGTCGATGTGACGAGAACCGCTCGTCGAATCGGATGCTTCCGGGCGTGGCCGAATCGATACTTCGAAGCCTTCGGGTATGGCTGAGCCCATGAAAGCAATCGCGATCAACCGCTACGGCGGCCCCGAGGTGGTCGAGTACACCGACCTGCCCGACCCCAAGGTCGGGCCCGACTCCGTGCTGGTCGAGGTCAGGGCGGCCGGGGTGAACCCGGTGGACTGGAAGGTCCGGGACGGCGCCCTGGACGGCATCCTCGACGCGCACTTCCCGCTGGTCATGGGCTGGGACGCGGCCGGCGTGGTCCGCGCGGTCGGCGGCGGGGTCACCGAGTTCGCCCCGGGCGACGAGGTGTACGGCTACGTCCGCAAGGACGCCGTCGAGCACGGCACCTACGCCGAGCTGGTGTCCGCCCCGGTCCGCACCCTGGCCCGCAAACCGGCCGCGCTGGACTGGGCGCAGTCCGGCGGCCTGCCGCTGGCCGGGCTCACCGCCCTGCAGGGCCTGCGGGCGCTGCGCCTCGCCGAGGGGGAGACCGTCCTGGTGCACGCCGCCGCGGGCGGGGTCGGCCACCTCGCGGTGCAGCTGGCCCGGGCCGCCGGCGCCCGGGTGATCGGCACCGCGGCCGAGCGCAACCACGACTTCCTGCGCGGCCTCGGCGCCGAGCCGGTGGTGTACGGCGAGGGCCTGGCCGACCGGGTCCGCGCGCTCGCCCCCGACGGGGTGGACGCGGCCCTCGACCTGGTCGGCCACGGCGCCGTCCGGGTCTCGGCGGACCTGGTGGCGGATCCCGGCCGGATCGCCTCGGTCGCCGACTTCGGGGTCAAGGCGCTCGGCGGCCACTACGTCTGGGTCCGTCCGGACGCCGGCGACCTCGCCGAGCTGGCCGCGCTCGCCGACGACGGCCGGCTCACCGTCACCGTGGCCTCCACCTTCCCACTGGCCCAGGCCGCCTCCGCCCAGGCGCTCAGCGCCGAGGGCCGCACCCGGGGGAAGATCGTGCTGCTCGTCCCGTGACGGCCTCCCGCCCGTCATCCGTCGGCGGTGAACTCGTCCAGGTCATCCGCCAGAATGGTGAAGAACCGTTTCGGCAGTGGCAGCCGCCGCCGGAGCGCCCCGCCGACCCCCGTACGACCCGTGGAGCCCCTCACCCATGACCAGCAGCCGAGCGCACGAGGTGGTCGGGGCCGACCTGGACGAGACCGACCGGCTCCTGCTCGCCCGGCTCGGCAGCGACGGCCGAGCCTCGTACTCCGAGATCGGCCTGCAGGTGAACCTCTCCGCCACCGCCGTGCGCCGGCGGATCGACCGGCTGCGGGCGCGCGGCGTGGTGCGGGGCTTCACCGTGGTGCTCGACCCCTCCGTGCTGGGCTGGCAGACCGAGGCCTTCGTCGAGGTCTACTGCCGCGAGCGCACCGCCCCCGAGGAGATCCTCGCCAGCCTGCGGCAGTTCCCCGAGGTGATCGCCGCCTGGACGGTCACCGGCGACCCGGACGCCCTGGTGCACCTGCGGGCCGCCGACATGCGCCACCTGGAGGCCGTCATCGAGCGCATCCGGCGCGAGCCCGGCGTGCAGCGCAGCCGCTCCTCGGTGGTGCTCTCCCAGCTCATCGGCTGAGGGCTCCGGGGCGGTACGCAGGAATCCTGCGCGGACCCTCCCCAAGACGCTCGAAACCTGCCTGACCAGCCGCGTTCCGACGCGCGGTGAGGCACCCGCGCTGCCTACGCTGATCACGTCCGGCCGTCGCGGTGAAGCGTCCCGCCGACCGGGCGCCCCCCGACACCCCACGCCGAGAGGGACCGCAGTGTCCGCAGCACCCGACCGCATGCACCGGCCCGACAACGACCTGGTCGACCTGGTCTTCGACTACATGCGGGAGCGGCTGCAGTACGACCCCGTCCCGCTCGACCACCCCGGCGACGGTGAGCACCTGCGCACCCAGCTGGCCGGCCTGCTGAACCAGGACGGCAACAACCCGGTCGACGTGCTCAAGCTGTACGACCACGAGCTGTCCCGGGCGGTCATCTCCGCCGACAGCCCGCGCTACCTGTCCTTCATCCCGTGCGCCCCCACCAAGGCCGCGCTGCTGTTCGACATGGTCGTCTCCTGCGCCTCCCTGCAGGGCATCTCCTGGCTGGAGGCGGCCGGCGCGATCGCCGCCGAGAACCAGGTGCTGCGCCTGATCGCCGACCGCGCGGGCCTCCCGCAGTCGGCCGGCGGCTGCTTCGTCTCCGGCGGCTCGGCCGGCAACCTCTCCGCCCTGGTCGTCGCCCGCGACACCGCCCGCCGCCGGCTCGCGGCCGAGGGCAAGCCGGAGGCCCGGCTGCGGATCGCCGTCGCCGACCAGGTGCACTCCTCGGTCAAGAACACCTTCAACATCATCGGCGTCGAGGCCTTCAAGGTCCCGACCGTGAACCGCCGCTTCACCGGCGAGGCGCTGCGCGCCGCGCTGGCCGCCGACCCGAACCCGGAGACGGTGATCGCCGTCGTCGGCACCGCCGGCACCACCAACGAGGGCATCGTCGACGACCTCAAGGGCCTGGGCGAGGTCGCCCGCGAGCGCGGCCTCTGGTTCCACGTGGACGGCGCCTACGGCGGCGCGGGCCTGTTCGCCCCCTCGGTGCGCGAGCGCTACGACGGCATCGAGCTCGCCGACTCCTTCGTGGTCGACCCGCACAAGTGGCTGTTCGCCCCCTTCGACTGCGCCGCGCTGATCTACCGCAACCCGCAGCTCGCCCGCGCCGTGCACACCCAGGACGCCTCCTACCTGGACGTCCTGCACACCGAGGGCGACGAGTGGAACCCCACCGACTACGCCTACCACCTGACCCGGCGCGCCCGCGGCCTGCCGCTCTGGTTCTCGCTGGCCGTGCACGGCGTCCAGGCCTACACCGACGCCATCGAGGCCGGTCTCACCCTGGCCCGGGAGACCGCGCAGCTGATCCGTGACAGCGAGCACCTGGAGCTGCTGTTCGACCCGCAGCTCTCGGCGGTCTGCTTCAAGCGCACCGGCTGGACGAACGACGACTACTACCGCTGGTCGCAGCAGCTGCTCGCGGACCAGATCGGCTTCGTCACCCCCACCGGCTGGGACGGCGAGACGGTCGCCCGCTTCGCCTTCCTGCACCCGGGCACCACCATGGAGATGGTCCGGGAGATCCTGGACACCATGGCCTGATCCCGCCTCCGTCACGGCCCCGTCGGCACTCCGGCGGGGCCGTACGCGTGCCCGCGCACCCGCGCACCCACCCGCGTGCCCGGGCGCCTCACAGGAAGGCCCCGCTCGGCAGGTACGGCGCCGGCGGCCGCATCCCGCGCACCCCGACGAACCCGCCGGCCCGCGGCGTCAGCCCGACCTCCAGACCGACGTCCAGGGCCCACTCCTGCTCCGCGGTCAGGTGCTCCACCCGCGCCTCGACCCCCTCCGGCACCCGGGCCAGCGCCTCGCGCAGCAGCCGGGCGGCGATCCGCTTGCTGGTGGCCGCGAGCAGCCGCACCACGCCGCCGTCCCGGTAGCAGTAGCCGCTGCCGACCAGCGAGTCGGCGATCAGCAGCTCCTCGAAGTGGCCCAGCATCAGCGCGTGGTCCGGCCCGTGCGCGGACCCGCGCAGCCGCCGGTCCACCGAGTCCAGCAGGTGCAGATGGCCGGCGTTGCCCGGGTGCACCGGGACGTCCCCGGGATCGAGCAGCCCGTCCCGGTCCACCCGCCCGGTCAGCCGCATCGCCGGGTGCAGGGTGAACCCGGCCAGCCGGTAGCGACGGGCCGCGGCCGGGGAGTCCGCGGCGCAGACCATCCCGCGCAGGCAGCCCCGGGAGTGCGTGGCCGCCTGTTCCAGCAGCAGCCGCCCGACCCCCTTGCCCTGTGCGGACGGCCGGACGGCGTACAGCGAGGGCGCCCACAGGCCCTCCCGCCGGATCGACAGCACCGCCCCGACCGGCTCGCCGTCGACCGTGGCCAGCCAGCAGCCCCCGGGGTCGGTGCGCGCCAGGTGCCTGGTCCGGGCCAGCCGCAGGGGCGACGGCCCCGGCGCGGCACCGGACGGGGTGGCACCGGCCGGGCCGGCACCGGCGAACGCGGCGTCGGCGAGTTCCCGGACGACCTCCGCGTCCGCGGCGGTGTCCCTGACCGGGCGAAGGATCATGAGGACCATCCTGTCGTCCCGCGGGCCGCCGCGGGGCCGGTTCACCCGGATCCAGCCCTCGGGCGGTGACCCTCCCTCCGGGGGTGTGCGAGCATGGGGAACGTAGGGGACGCGGGTGGCCCACCCGGCCCACGGAAATCCAGCCGCGAACAGACCACAGAAATCCATCGCCGTCCGGGAAATGAAACCGGACGGCCGTTGGTTGGCACTGGCGGCAGACCGTCGTCAAGACCGGGAGAAAGCAGATGACCGTCCAGGACGAGACCACCGTCGAGAGTGGCATCCTCCTCACCGAGGCCGCCGCGGCCAAGGTCAAGGCCCTGCTGGAGCAGGAGGGCCGCGAGGACCTCGCGCTGCGCGTCGCCGTCCAGCCCGGTGGCTGCTCCGGCCTGCGTTACCAGCTGTTCTTCGACGAGCGCTCGCTCGACGGCGACGTGATCAAGGACTTCAACGGTGTCAAGGTCGTCACCGACCGGATGAGCGCCCCGTACCTGGGCGGCGCCACCGTCGACTTCGTCGACACCATCGAGAAGCAGGGCTTCACCATCGACAACCCGAACGCCACCGGCTCCTGCGCCTGCGGCGACTCGTTCAGCTAGGCCCGCTGCGGAAAGGCGGCCCCGGGGTCACCCCGGGGCCGCCTTTCCGTTGTCGCCTCCGCCCGTGGCGCGCCTACTGCCCGGCGATGTCCGGGGCGACCGGGTCCGGCCCGATGTGCGGGTCGCCCTCCACCGGAACCTCCTGGCCGCTCGTCCGGTCGACGACGGTCCGTCCGGCCAGCGGCGAGCGCAGGTCGGTGGACACCGACTGCCGCTTGGCCAGCGCGTTGCACACCTGCCCCGGCTGGACGGTCGGCTTGCCCGGCACGACCAGCACGTCCACCCGGCCCGGCTGCGACTCGTCCGCCTTCAGCGCGTACGTGGTGCAGACCCCGCCGAAGAAGTAGACGGTCAGCTTGGTGGTGCCGTCCACCCGGTAGCCGACCGGCGGGCGGACGGGCGCGCCGGAACCGTTCGGGTTCGGCTCGCCCGCCGCGATCCCGTTGCCCGGGGGAGTGGCCGGGGCCGGCTGCCCGGGCGCGGGCGAGGCCGGGGTGGGCGCCCAGCCGGTCGGCGGCTGGGCCGGCTGCCCGGCATCGGAGGGGCTCCCCGACGGAGCCGCCGGGGCCGGGCTCGCGGAGTCCGCCGGGGCCTGCGGGGAGGCGCTCGCCGAGGCCGAGGCGGCGGCCGCACCGCTCGCCGCCGCGTCCGAGGCGGGCTTGGCGCCCCCGTCGCAGCCGGCCACCGTCACCACCACCGCCAGGGCCAGACCCGCCAGGGTCGCCGTCCGCCGACCGCGCCGGGGCATCGTCTCCAGATCCATCTGCACATCCTCCCGAGGGCTCAGCGGGGCCGCCCGCTCGGCCGCTCCGCGCGGATGTGACGTGCTCCGGTCGGATCCGGTTCCGTACCGGTCGGATCCGGATCCACCACCGGCGGGATCCGGTCCGATCCCGTCCGGCGCGGGATCAGAAGCCGTACTCGGCCATTCCGGCGACCACCCGCCGCGCCCCGGAGGAGACCCGGACGCCGGTCGGCACGGGGGCGGCGGGCTGCGGACCGGCCGCGACCTGCGGCCAGAACCGGCGCAGCCGCCGGGAGGAGTCCACCAGGGCGTCGAGCGTCTCGGCGTCCTCGGCCCGCGGGGCGGGCGGGGCACAGGGGTCGGTCGTCATGGGGCACCGCTCCGATCCAGAGCCGCGGCCACACTGCCGCGGTCGGCGACGGGGCCCGCGCGACGGGCCCTCCACGGCCGACCCTAGGCAGGGCTCCGGCCGCCCACCAGTGCTACCGGGAGGTAGTACACAATCGAGGGCGAAGGGTGTCACCATGGCCGAGGGGCGGCGGCAACTTGCGGCACCCTTGCTGGGGGCTCCCCGGGGCCGGGTACCGTGGGTGGGTTCGTCCCCGCCTGCCCGCTGGCCCCGCAGCCATCCTGAGGAGACCTCCCGTGCGTATCGCCGTCGCCGGCTCGATCGCCACCGACCACCTGATGACGTTCCCCGGTCGGTTCGCCGACCAGCTCGTCGCCGAGCAGTTGCACACCGTGTCGCTGTCCTTCCTGGTCGACGCCCTGGACATCCGCCGCGGCGGCGTCGCGCCGAACATCGCCTTCGGCATGGGCGTGCTCGGCCTGAGCCCGATCCTGGTCGGCGCCGCCGGCGCGGACTTCGCGGAGTACCGCAGCTGGCTGGAGCGCAACGGCGTGGACTGCGACTCCGTCCACATCTCCGAGACCCGCCACACCGCGCGCTTCATGTGCACCACGGACGAGGACCACAACCAGATCGCGTCGTTCTACACCGGCGCCATGGCCGAGGCCCGCAACATCGAGCTGAAGCCGATCGCCGACCGCGTCGGCGGCCTGGACCTCGTCCTGATCGGCGCCGACGACCCGCAGGGCATGGTGCGCCACACCCAGGAGTGCCGCACCCGCGGCTACGCCTTCGCCGCCGACCCGTCCCAGCAGCTGGCCCGCCTGGAGGGCGAGGACATCCGCGAGATCGTCGACGGCGCCGCGTACCTCTTCACCAACGAGTACGAGGCCGCCCTGATCGAGACCAAGACCGGCTGGGGCTCCGAGGAGCTGCTCACCCGCGTCGGCACCCGGGTCACCACCCTGGGCAGCAAGGGCGTCCGGATCGAGCGCAAGGGCGAGGCCCCGATCCTGGTCGGCTGCGCCAAGGAGGAGTCGAAGGTCGACCCGACCGGCGTCGGCGACGCCTTCCGGGCCGGCTTCCTGGCGGGCCTGTCCTGGGACCTCGACCTGGAGCGCGCCGCCCAGCTCGGCTGCATGCTCGCCACCCTGGTGATCGAGACCGTCGGCACCCAGGAGTACGAGCTGCGCCCGGCCTCCTTCCTGAAGCGCTTCGAGGAGGCCTACGGCGCCGAGGCGGCCACCGAGATCAGCGCCCGCCTGGTCAAGTAGTCCGCCCCGTCCCGCGCCGCTCCGTTCAGGAGCGGCGCACCACGAGGTAGGCCGAGCCCCGGTCGCCGCCGTACTCGGCGGCCGGGGCCTCGCCCGCGTACTCCTGCCCGCGCATCCCGCACCAGGCCGGGATGTCCAACCGGGCCGCCTCGTCGTCCGCCAGCACGGCGACCGTGCCGCCGGGCGGCACCTCGCCGATCCGCTTCGCCAGCTCGATCACCGGCAGCGGGCAGCGCTTGCCCAGCGCGTCGATGACCAGCGAGGACTCCGTGGCGGGCGCCCCCGGCGCCGGCAGGTCCAGCCCGAGCGGCGCCCGGACCCCGGCCACCAGGTCCGGCAGCACCGCCAGGAAGCGCTCCACGTCGGCCTCGGCCGCCCCGTACGGGAGCGAGATCCGGACGTTCCCCTCGGTGAGCACCCCCATCGCCGCCAGCACATGGCTGGGCGTCAGCGTGGACGAGGTGCAGGAGGAGCCGGAGGACACCGCGAAGCCCGCCCGGTCCAGCTCGGTCAGCAGCACCTCCCCGTCCACGTACAGGCAGGAGAAGGTGACGATGTGCGGCAGCCGCCGCACCGGGTCGCCGACCACCTCGACCTCGGGCACCAGCCGCGGCACCCTGGTGCGGATCCGCTCCACCAGCGCGTGCAGCCGGGCGTTCTCCTGTTCGGCCTCGGCCCGTACGGCGCGCAGCGAGGCGGCCGCGGCCACGATCGCCGGGACGTTGACGTAGCCGGGCACCCGGCCGCCCTCGCGCTCGTCGGCCGGCAGCGGGGAGGCGTACCGGACGCCCTTGCGCACCGCCAGCACCCCGACCCCGGCCGGGCCGCCCCACTTGTGGGCGCTCGCGGTCAGCAGCGACCAGCCCGCGGGGACGTCCACCCGCCCGGCGCTCTGCGCCGCGTCCACCAGCAGCGGGACGCCGGCCCCGGCGCACAGCGCGGCGACCTCGCCGACCGGCTGCACCGTCCCGACCTCGTGGTTGGCGCTCTGCAGCGCGGCCAGCGCGGTGTCCGGCCGCAGCAGCGCGGCGAACGCCTCCGGCTCGACCCGGCCGCCCCGGTCCACCGGGGCCACCGACACCTCGCCCCCGCCGGCCGCGTGCCGCTCGGCGACGTGCAGCACGCTGGAGTGCTCCACCGCGGAGTGGGTGAAGTGCCCGCCGCGCCGCCGGTTCCCGGCCAGGGCGCCCAGCAGGCCGAGCTGGACGGCCTGGGTGCCGCTCGCGGTGAAGGAGATCTCGTCCGCCCGCGCGCCCAGCACCGCGGCCACCGTCTCGCGGGCGGCGTCCAGCAGCATCCGGGCCTGCCGGCCGGAGCGGTACAGCCGGGCCGGATCGGCCCAGCCCTCGTCCAGGGCGGCGGTCAGCGCCTGCCGGGCGACGGGGTGCAGGGGGGCCGTCGAGGCTGCGTCGAAGTACACGGTCACATTTAACGACACACCCGGGCCGGGAACCGGTAGAGTCGGGCGGCTCACCCGCCGTCAGTCGATCACCCCGAATGTCCGCTTCGTCCGCGCCCGACGGGCCGTCACGGATGTCGCCCGAGGTCATCCCCCGATCGGGCGTACGGACCTCGAATGCCTGCGATGACCTGCGACGCAGCCCCTACCGGGCCTGATCGGGCTACCGGGCGGCGCGTTACCGGGGGCTGCCCGTCAGGAGCGCATAAGGCTGGAGTAGGGTTTGGCCCGCATAAGCATTCAAACCGTGCCCGTGGACGGGTCGCCGGGGAGGCTCACACTCCTCCCCGGGGCGACGCGAAGGCGGGCGAGACTTCGGGAAGGCGCTACGTGAGTCCCAACGGCTCCGACCGCTCGCCGCGGCGCACGATGCGGCGGAAGCTGCCTCAGGCGCTGGCACTGGGCCTCGTCATCGCGACCGCCACCGGCTGCTCGGCCAACGACCTCCCCAGGCTTGGCCTCCCGAGCCCCGTCACCAAGGAAGGGCCCATGGTCCTTCAGATGTGGCAGGGCTCCTGGATCGCGGCGCTGGTGGTCGGCGTACTGATGTGGGGTCTGATCATCTGGAGCGTGATCTTCCACCGGCGCAAGCGCACCGGCGTGGAGATCCCCCCGCAGACCCGGTACAACGTGCCCATCGAGGCGCTCTACACCGCGGTCCCCATCATCATCGTCTCGGTCCTCTTCTACTTCGTCGCCCGCGACGAGTCGAAGCTGACGGCCACCTCCGAGAAGCCGCAGCACTACGTCAACGTGGTCGGCTTCCAGTGGAGCTGGGCGTTCAACTACGAGAACACCGAGACCCCTGACCCGGCCAACAAGGACGCCGCGTACGACGTCGGCACGCCCAAGGAGGTTCCGACCCTCTGGCTGCCGGTCAACGAGACGGTGCAGTTCCGTCTCACCTCGCGTGACGTCATCCACGACTTCTGGCCCGTCAACTTCATGATGAAGATGGACGTCGTCCCGGGCGTGGTGAACAAGTTCGAGGTCACCCCGACCGTCAAGGGCGAGTACATGGGCAAGTGCGCCGAGCTCTGCGGCGTCGACCACTCGCGCATGCTGTTCAACGTCAAGGTCGTCGACCGCGCCGACTACGACAAGCACCTGGCCGACCTTCGCGCCAAGGGCCAGAACGGCTGGGTGCCCTCCGGCCTCATCGGCATGGGAAGTGAAGAGAAGTGACCATCCTCAACGAGCCCGCCGCGGCCGGCGGGGGCGCCGGTGCCGTCACGGTCGGGGCGCAGCGGACCCGGAAGCCGGGTTCGACCATCATCAAGTGGCTGACCACCACTGACCACAAGACGATCGGCACGCTGTACCTGGGCACGTCGTTCGCCTTCTTCCTGATCGGTGGCATCCTCGCCCTGGTCATGCGCGCCGAGCTGGCTCGTCCCGGGACCCAGATCCTGTCGAACGAGCAGTTCAACCAGGCGTTCACGATGCACGGCACGATCATGCTGCTGATGTTCGCGACGCCGCTCTTCGCCGGCTTCGCGAACTGGATCATGCCGCTCCAGATCGGCGCTCCGGACGTGGCGTTCCCGCGTCTGAACATGTTCGCGTACTGGCTGTACCTCTTCGGTTCGACCATCGCGGTGGCGGGCTTCGTCACCCCGAACGGCGCCGCCGACTTCGGCTGGTTCGCCTACTCCCCGCTGTCGGACGCCGTGCACTCGCCCGGCATCGGCGGCGACATGTGGATCATGGGTCTGGCCTTCTCCGGCTTCGGCACGATCCTCGGTGCGGTCAACTTCATCACCACGATCATCTGCATGCGCGCCCCGGGCATGACGATGTTCCGGATGTCGATCTTCGTCTGGAACGTCCTGCTGACCTCGGTGCTGGTCCTGCTGGCGTTCCCGGTGCTGGCCGCCGCGCTGTTCGCCCTGGAGGCGGACCGCAAGTTCGGTGCCCACGTCTTCGACCCGGCCAACGGCGGGGCGATGCTCTGGCAGCACCTGTTCTGGTTCTTCGGCCACCCCGAGGTGTACATCATCGCGCTGCCGTTCTTCGGCATCGTGTCGGAGATCATCCCGGTCTTCAGCCGCAAGCCGATGTTCGGCTACTCCGGCCTGATCGCGGCCACCATCGCGATCGCCGGTCTGTCCGTGACGGTGTGGGCCCACCACATGTACGTCACCGGACAGGTACTGCTGCCGTTCTTCTCGTTCATGACCTTCCTGATCGCGGTCCCGACCGGTGTGAAGTTCTTCAACTGGGTCGGCACCATGTGGAAGGGCTCGCTGAGCTTCGAGACCCCGATGCTCTGGACGGTCGGCTTCCTGGTCACCTTCCTCTTCGGTGGTCTGACCGGTGTTCTGCTGGCCTCCCCGCCGATCGACTTCCACGTCTCGGACTCGTACTTCGTCGTCGCCCACTTCCACTACGTGGTCTTCGGCACCGTCGTCTTCGCGATGTTCGCCGGCTTCCACTTCTGGTGGCCGAAGATGACCGGCAAGATGCTGGACGAGCGCCTCGGCAAGATCACCTTCTGGACGCTGTTCTTCGGCTTCCACACCACCTTCCTGGTGCAGCACTGGCTCGGCGCGGAGGGCATGCCCCGCCGCTACGCCGACTACCTGGCCGCGGACGGCTTCACCACCCTGAACACCGTCTCGACCATCGGCTCCTTCGTGCTCGGCCTGTCGATCCTGCCGTTCCTCTACAACGTCTGGAAGACCGCCAAGTACGGCGAGAAGGTCACCGTGGACGACCCGTGGGGCTTCGGCCGCTCGCTGGAGTGGGCGACCTCCTGCCCGCCGCCGCGGCACAACTTCCTCACCCTCCCGCGGATCCGCTCCGAATCCCCGGCCTTCGACCTCCACCACCCGGAGATCGCCGCGCTGGACTACCTGGAGAACCACGGTGAGCCGGCCAAGCACCTCGCCGGTGTGACCCCGGCGAAGTACGACGCCCCGAAGCTGGGCAAGGGCAACAAGGAGGGCGACGCCTGATGAAGGAACAGGGAAAGATCTTCCTGGGCCTGTCGGTCTTCGTGCTGGCCATGGCCGTGACCTACGGCCTGTGGACCAACCACTCGGAGCGTGGCGTCGAGGCCGCCGGTACCACCGCGCTGTTCCTGGCCTTCGGCCTCTGCGCGTTCATCGGGTACTACCTCGCCTTCACCGCCCGCCGGGTGGACAGCGGCGCGGGTGACAACCCCGAGGCCGAGGTCGTGGACGACTCCGGCGAGCTGGGCTTCTTCGCCCCGCACAGCTGGCAGCCGCTCTCGCTGGCGCTCGGTGGCGCCCTCGCCTTCCTGGGCGTGATCTTCGGCTGGTGGCTGATGTTCTGGGCCGCTCCGATCATCATGATCGGCATCTTCGGATGGGTCTTCGAGTTCTACCGGGGCGAGAACCAGAACCAGTAGGGTTCCCGCTTTCCGGCACCAGGGCCGGTCCTCCCGCAGGGGAGGGCCGGCCCTGCTGCGTTCCCCGCGCGCCCCCGCTGCGTCCCCTGGCCGACGGCTGTCACTCCGGCGGGTGAAGCGGAAGTCCCTCGGATGTCGCTTCACCGGGGGCGTTCCTACGATCTGATCAATCGTGCGAAATCTTCGGAGGCGGCCATGGCCGACAGACGCGGAATCGCAGCTCTCGGCGGCATCTCGCTGGCCCTCGCGGCGCTGGCCCCGCTGACCGCCTGCACGGCCCGGGAGGACGGCCCCGTCGGACCGCACCGGATCGACGCGGCCCAGCTGGTCCGCCTCTCGGCGGAGGGCAAGGCCGACCCCTCCCAGCCGGTCACCGTGACCGCCGTCCAGGACAGCCGGCTCACCGACGTCACCGTGGTCGACCCGGACGGCCGGACGGTCGCCGGGAAGCTCGCCGAGGACCAGCGCAGCTGGCAGACCACCGGTCGGCTGAAGGCCGGCACCGCGTACACCGTGCGGATCTCCGCCGACGACGGCAAGGGCGGCCGCGGCGACACCACGGCGAGCTTCAGCACCGTCGACGCCCAGCGCCTGCTCACCGCCAAGCTCGGCCCGGACTCCTCCGGCAGCGGCGTCTACGGGGTGGGCCAGCCGCTCACCGTGGAGCTCTCCGAGGCGGTGAAGGACCCCCAGGCCCGCCAGGAGGTCGAGCGGGTCCTGACCGTCGGCTCCCAGCCCGCCGTCACCGGCGCCTGGTACTGGGTGGACGACAAGAACCTGCACTTCCGCCCGGAGGACTACTGGCCGGCCGGGACGACCGTCACGCTGGCCTTCGACGGCACCGGCAGCCGGATCTCCGACGGCCTGTACGGCGGGGACCGCAGCTCGCTGAAGCTGCGGATCGGCGAGCGGGTGGAGTCGGTGATCGACGCGGCCTCCCACGAGCTCACCCTGAAGCGCGACGGCGAGGTGCTGCGGAGCATCCCGGTCACCACCGGCAAGCCCGGCTTCGACACCCGCAACGGCGTCAAGGTGGTGCTGGGCCAGGAGCGGTCGGTCCGGATGAACGGCGAGACCATCGGGATAGCCGCGGGCAGCACGGAGGCGTACGACCTCGACGTGAAGTGGGCCACCCGGGTGACCTGGAGCGGCGAGTACGTCCACGCGGCGCCCTGGTCGGTCGGCGCGCAGGGCATCGAGAACGTCAGCCACGGCTGTACGGGCATGAGCACCGACAACGCCGAGTGGTTCTACGAGCACACCCGGGTGGGCGACCTGGTGACGGTGGTGAACAGCCGCGGCGGCGCGATGGAGTCCTTCGGCAACGGCTTCGGGGACTGGAACATCGACTGGACGGAGTGGGTCAAGCACAGCGCCTCCGGACAGCCCGTCAGCACCACCGCACCGGCCTCCCAGGCCGCGGCCGCGGGGATGATCCGCCCGGAGCTCTAGGAGCCCGCAGGAGGCCCTCTAGCCCCAATGCCGGTGACTTTAAGTGGTGCTACGCGGGGTGATGGTGGGTGCTACGGGTTGTGGTGGTGGCCAGTTGCGGTGCTGGGCCCGTTTGAGGGG
>NZ_JBEZUT010000147.1:0-20634 GCF_040636595.1 Kitasatospora sp. NPDC036755 | reverse complement strand
GTGGTCCGCGACATCGTCGGGGTGGAGGCCGTCGGCGGGATCAAGCACTGTGGCCCGCGGCGTCTGTTGTTCCTCGGCGGATCGTTCGGTGAGCCGGACGGACAAGAGCACGCGGACTGCGCCGGGAGGAGCGAGCGCGTCCAGAGCGCGGGCGACGCGCGCCTGGTGGGTGACGGTCGTGGACACGGAACAGAAGGTCCTTACGGGCGGGGCGTGCGGTGGGAGGAAGCGGTCGGCGCGGCTATTGCCGGCGGAGGTTCCGCCCCGGCAGCGGCGCTGGGCGTGGTCCGGGCCCGGGCAGCCGCCGACCGCGGGGCAACAGCCTGGTCCGTCCCGTTGGCGATGGCGTGCGCGTACCGGTCGGCCAGGTCCCGCAGGTAGCGGTCGGCGAGGACGAAGCGGGCCCCGAGGCTCTCCAGTTCGACACCGGTGAAACGCAGGACGCCGCTGGCCTGGACGTCGGCGTGATTCCCTTCAGCGACCTGCGCGAGCGTCTCGCCCGCCCGGGCGGCCTTCGCGCGCAACTCCCGGTCGAGTGAGTCGAGCTCGGCGGTTCGGAGTTCCAGCTGCTCGGCCAGAGCGTGCGCCGTCGATCCCTTGGGATGCCGTTCGGGCAGGTCCCAGGGGTCCTCGATGCCGAACCGGTCCCGGAGGAGCAACAGGCCGGCGAACACCTCCCGTTGCCGCCGGGGCGGCGCAGGCTCAGGGCCGGAGGCCGGGGCCGCCAGGATGAGGCGGATCTGCTGCACGTTGCCGAGCCACTGCTCGCCTCGTGCGCGGTCGTACCAGCGGTCCACCTCGGCGTCGGCGTGGGCGAGGACGCGGTCGAGGGCTGCGGCAGCCTTCGGCCGGAGGCCCGTTGGCAGCGGCGGGACCGGGTCGCGTGGGCCGCTGCTGAGGTCGACATCGCCTCCGCCCGGGCACTGCGAGGCGGTGACAGCCGCGGCAGCGACGACCTCCTGCGCCATGTCGGTGTCGAGCGGGCCCTCCGGCATGGCGACCGCGACGTCGAAGAGGCGGTGGAGCCACGGCGGTAGCTCGGCAGGGAAGAGGCTGTCGAAGCGCTCGGCGGTGCCGACCGCGGCGTCGTTGTGGAACGGACCGGTGTCCCAGCTTCCGATGAGGGGTCTCCTGAGCGTGGTCGAAGGCCGGGCCCCGGCGGGCCCGCTGGGGTGGGAGCGGTGATCAGTGGCGGGACCGGACCGCCGGCGGTGACACGGTGGCGGCGACGGCTGCGGGCGTCTCCGGTGCTGCGGGCGGACCGACCGGCCGAGCGCGGGCGGCGGCCGAGCGGCCGGCAGGCATCTTCGCGGTGAGGGCCTCGTACCTGGTCTGCCCCTCGGGAGTGAGAGTCAGATCGTGGCCCCGGAACAGGGCCTTGCGGGCGTAGTGATCCACCAAGCCCTTGCCGATCAGGGCGTCGACGGTGGCGATCGTGATGGCGGCCTCGCTGGCTATGACCCTCACCGACCGCGTGCCCTTGAAGATGGTGACGGTGGACGAGCCGATCAGCCGCAACGCCTCCTCCTGCCGCGGTGGCAGCCGGGTGACCGCTGCTGCCGTCTTCGCCGTCGGCGCCGGGGCCGGTGGCGGGACGAAGGCGGGCAGTTCCTTGTAGACGCCGATCAGCGCGGTGAGCGAGCGGTGCAGTTCGGTGCGGCGTGTGACCAGGAGGTCGATGTCGAGAGCGCCGTTGCGCAGGATGCCGTTGGTGACGGGGAGGGTGGTGTCGTGGCCGGCCTCGATGCGCTGAAGGTCGTCCCGCAGGGCGGCGGCCAGAGCGACCAGCCGGGTCTGCACGTCGTCGAGCCTGAGGGCGGTGGAGGCGATCTGGTCGGCGACCGCGCCGTGGAGGGTCGCTGTGCCGTGCCCGGGCAGGTCGCGGGGTTGCATGACCTGAAGCTCGGACCACACGAGCCGGTTGCCGAGGTCGGTGTTGCCGGGTGCTCGGGGCCTCCACGGGGCGATCGGGCGTCCGCTGTCCGCGCTCATGCCGCGGCCAGCTGCCGCGAGGTGATGATGGCGATGCCGGTGGCGACGGCGTCCTGGATCGTTTCCACCAGCGGCACGCCAGCGGTGGCCAGCCGCGTCGCGCCGTGCAGTCCCGTGCTGTGCAGCACCGGGACGGCGCCCACGGCGTGCGCGGCAACGGCATCGTCCACGCTGTCCCCGATCACCAGGGTGCGCGACGGGTCGACCCCCGGCCCGAGGGCCTGCAGGTGCGCGATCATGGCGGGCGCCTTGCTCGGAACCGACGGCCCCGGCCGGCCGTCGACCCGCTCCAGCAGCCCGGTGATGCCGACCGACTCCACCTCGCCCACGAGCCGCTCGTGCGGCGCGAGCGACAGCAGGCTCTGTCGCACGCCTCGGGCCCGCAGGCCCATCATGAGCTGCCGTGCGCCCTGCTGGAGCCGGACCGGCCGCCGGGCGAGTTCGGAGAGGAACGCGGTGTCGGCGGCGTGCCACTCCTCGTCGCCGAGCTGTCGGCCGAGCACGTCGGTGTAGAAGTCGCGGATGGGCATTCGGTGCAGCGCCTGGTAGGTCTCCACGCTGATCGGCTCGCCGCCCAGCCCGGGCAGGGTCGCGTTCAGGGCCGCCACGTGATCGTCGAGGTCGTTGCGAAGGGTGCCGTTCCAGTCCCAGACGATGGTGATCGGCGCGGGCGTGGCCTTGGTGGTGCGGTTGAGCAAGAAGTCCAGCTCCAAGAAGAAGAGAGGGGGCAGATCAGGGAAGCGAGAGCTGGCGGCGTCCCGCAACGAGTGCGGCAGCGGCCAGCGCGGCGCCGAGCAAGGGGACGGCGGCCGTGGCGGTGTGGCCGTACGCGGAGAACTGGCCGGCGGCGGCGGTGCCCGCGGCCTGGCCGAGACCGATCACCGCGATCAGCCAGGCGGCGGCCTCGGTGGCGGTGCCGCTCGGCGCCAGGGCGTCGCAGGCCGCGAACGCGGAGGCCAGCCAAGGGGCGAGGAACAAGCCCGGCAGGACGCTCGCCGTGATCATCAGCCACGGCGGGGCCGGCAGCAGCAGGACGGCGAAGCCGGAGGCGTACACCGTGCCGACCGCGGGCAGGGCGCGGCTGGATGACCACGGGCGCTTGAGCTTGGCCCACGCAGCGCCGCCGACGAGGCTGCCGAACGACAGCGCGGCCGGAAGCACGCCGGCGAGCCACCCTTCGTGGTGCCGGTCGGCGTAGGACAGGGCCAGGACAGTGAACGAGCCGAGCGTCACCCCGAAGAACACCGAGGCCGTGAGCAGGACCAGCAGACCGGTCGAGCGCAACGGCCCGAGCCAGTGGACCGCGCGTGCCGGGGACCGGACGCTGGCCGGAGGGCGGGCGGCGACGGCCAGGGTGCCCGCGCTGCCGGCCACCGCGCAGGCGACCAGCGCCAAGTCGGGCGAGGCGAGCAGACACACGGCGGTGGCCAGCAGCGGGCCGGCGACGAACACCACCTCCTGCGAGGCGGAGTCGAGGGCAAAGACCTTGTGATGGTGGCGCGGTTCGACCAACCGGGACCACATCGCCCTCAAGCCCGCCTCCAGCGGCGGGGTGGCCGCACCCGCGACGACCGACAGCACGGCGGCGGCCAGCGGCTGCGCGGCACAGTCCACGAAGGCCAGCGCGATGAACGCTGCGCCCGAGACGGCTGCGGCGGGTACAGCGACGGCGGCCAGGGTGGAGCGGTCCACCACGCGGCCGAGCAGCGGCTGCCCGATCGCCCCGGCCAGTGCGTACAGCGCGGCCAGGACGGCGCCGAGCGCGGTGGGGGCGTGATCGGCCCGGGCGGCCAGGAGGACGGCTATCGGCGCCATCGCCGCGGGCAGACGACCCACCAGGGTTCCCGCCAGCAGCGGCGTGACGTGCGGGGTCCGAAGGATGGATCGTCCACCTGCCCGGCGGGAACCTGCCGGAAGCACTGGCCGGAGGCTTTCGGGATCCGCAGCTGAGGCGGCGGCCGGCGCGAGGGCGCTACTCGTAGGGACAGAGGACGGGGAAGGCGGGATCATGAACCTCGGGGTGGGATCGCGGGCCGGGCGGGCGGGGTTCGTCAGCGGCGGCGCGCCGAGGCGGCGACGAGCAGCGGAGCGGGCGGCTGCGGGGCCGGGGCGTCGGAGAAGGAGATGTGAAGGGTGATGCTGCGCAGATCAGCCGCCGCTGCCCGGGCGCTCACCGGCCGGTCGGCGCTCTGCGGCTCGGAGAACAGATCGCCCTGCGCCGGGCTCTGCACGACGACGGCGGCGCGGCCGGCGGCGGCCAGCGCGGTGCCGGGCTTGGCCGGTGCGGACGGGGTGTGGGCACCGGAGGTCCAAGCAGCCAGGTCGCCGTACACCCGGCCGATCGCCAACCCCGCCTCGGTGGCGCTCCACCGGTAGGCGCGGCGGGTGCCGCTGCGGGCCACGAGGCCGCGCTCCTCCAGCGCGAGCAGCCGCTGGTAGGCCGCGGCCTTGTCACGGGCGTTCAGGGAGGTGACCAGATGCGGGTAGGGCTTCGGCGCGCTGCCGGCCAGTTCGCTCAGCAGAGGGACGGCGTGGGAGCTGGCCAGCAGGCCCAGCGTCTCCTCGATCATCTCCGGCGCCTGCTCGGCTTCGACGCCCGGTCGGGGGTAGCGCTCGGCCCAGGCAAGGGCCGAGGTGTACACGGGCGCCAGCGCCTGGCCCTTGGGAGACAGCGCGAGATCGATGCGGGCGCCGCCGTTCGGGGTCCGGGTGATGACGTCGGCCCCGGCGAGCGCGCGGATGACCGAGTACGCGCTGCTCACCGGGATGACCGGGTCGCCCGTCAGGAGGTCGCCGCTGGTCGTCGTTCCCTGCCGCAGAGCGCGGACGATCCGGGTGGCCCACCGGATGGAGAGCACCTCGGCGGCCCGCTGGACGGAGCTGGTGGTGGGCTTCGACGTGGTGGGCAGAGTGGCGGTGGCGGTCGACACGGGGGTGATCTCCAGTTCAGGCGGGTGGGCGGCGTCAGCGCTGGCGGGCGGCCGGGGAGAGGACGACGGCCGGAGACACACCTGCCGGTGCGAGGGCCGAGGCGGCGGACTGGGCCGGGGAGGTGCGGGTGGAGGAGGCGAGGGCGGCCTGGAAACGGGCCGGCATTCCGCGCCGAACCTCCTGGCCGGTGGCCTGCCGCAGGCGGCGGGCCGCGGTCTCGTAGACCGCGACCCCCCGGCGTTCACCGACGGCGACCAGGTGGATGCCCTGCAGATGGCGCGGGTTGTGGGGGGATCGGCGCTCGACATAGACGAGCCGGAAGTCCAGCGCGTCGTCCAGGTACAGCTTCCTGGCACCGCGAAGGTCGCGCTCACCCTGCTGTTCGAGGAGGGGGCCCCGGACCTCGGCCCGCACCAGCCGGCCGAGGTAGCTCAGCGCGAGCATCCGCACGTGCTGCGGCACGGACAGCAGGTCGTCCAGGGCCTCGGGGTGGGAGCTGAAACCCGCCAGCGGCCGGGTGGGCGTGGTCACCGGGTGGACCTGCGAGCCGTGGTCGCCGCCGTGGCGGCGAGGGAGGGAACGGGTTCCGCGGCGGCCGTTCGGCGCTGGCCGGTCGCGCTGCGGGTGCGTGCGGCGTTGGCCTGCGGGCTGACCACGACGGACACGTCCCCGTCGGCGACCGGGGGAAGCCGTGTGCGCTGGCTCTCCAGCCACTGCTGGGCCTCCTGCGGCGACCTGAAGGAGCCCTCGCGCAGCGTGTACCCGCGGTCCGGGTCGACGGTCTCCAGGTGCAGCAGGAAGGGCCGCTCGGCTCCGGCGGCGCTGCCGTCGCGCAGCATCGCCCAGGTCTCGCCGGGCTCGGCGCCGTGGTCGACGAGCCGGTAGCGGGAGCCGGACTCCAGCAGGCGGGCAGCGGCGGCGGCACTGCGGGCGTCGGCCGGGGCACCTGGGTGGCCGGCCCGGTCGAGGAAAGGATCGGTCTCGGCACCGCGCTGGACGAGCCAGGCCGCGGCCACGGCGAAGGTGGGCAGGGTCTCCGTGGCGAGGGTGAACGTCTCGCCGTCCTCGTCGTAGTGCAGGTGCGCGGCGAGCGCGGAGTAGCCGGCGACGTCCTCGAAGAGGAGGAAGTCGTCCGAGCTGCCGTCGTGGTCGTGGTGTACCTCGGTCAGCAGCTCGTGCGCATCCTCCGCGGCGAGGAACTGCACCTGGGCCTCGGCGGAGGCGGCGTCCGCAGGACGCCATCCGCGAAGGTTGAAGTCGGGCAAGGATCGGCTCTTTCGGTCAGGTGAGGGGGTGGTCGACAGGGGTGGTGTCGGTGAGCACGGGGTGCGGCAGCACGCGGTGGCTGATGTGGCCACCGCTGCTGGTGCAGGCACCGAACGGCCCGTCGGCGGAGCGCAGCTTCATGAGCGCGAGCTCGAGGTGGTCTCGCTGCCACGAACTGGGGCCGGCGGCACCCGACTCGGGGTCGAGGGCGGCCTGCCACGCCAGCCAGAGGGCGTGCAGTCGCGCCACCGCCTCCGGGTGCTCCTTCCAGCGCGGGCACCACGGCCGGCCGGCGGTGGTCTCGGGGCCGTAGATCTTGGTCCAGATCTCGTCTACCCATGGGGTCATCAGCTCCAGTTCCTGCTCGTACTGCGGGTCGTCGAAGGCGAGGATGAACAGCGGCTCTGCGCCGCCGGGGGCGTCCGGGGCGTCGTCCTCCGGGGGGAGGGCGGTGGTCATGCTGGCCAGCTGCTCGGCCTGCAGGTCGAATCCCGCCGCGAGAGCGGACAGCTTCGCGGTCAGCACGTCGATCTGGGCGTTGGTGTAGCCGTCCGGCGCGGACGTCGGGTCGGGATCGGGGGTGGTCAAAGGGGCGGGTGCCTCTCGTCGGCGGGTGATGACACGAGGATGTGCGCTCGGCGGCCCGACGTATCGGGCCGGAGTTGGTGTATAAGCACCCCCCGCTCACCGCCGACCGCAGCAGCAGGCGGCGGCAAGCAGGTCGGCCGCTCCCAGCAATTCCATTGCCCGGCTTGCCTGTTGGGGGACGACGCCGTTGCCCAGGGCGGTCAGCTGGGCGGAGCGGGACAGGCCCGGGACGGCTGTGACGTGGCCCTCGCCGACGCCCATGATCCATTCGACGAAGCGGGGGGCGAGCCGGCCCCGCTCGTCGGTCGGCTCCGGCGCGGGACGGGTGGCGCGCTCCCAGCGGGCGATGGCCGGCCCGTACGGGCCCCACCGGTTCAGTCCGAGTCGTCCTGCTCCCAGATCGGCAGCACTACCGCCGACAGCGGCGGCCGGAACCCCGCCCCCGCTCGGCGCCCGGGCGTCCCGGTGTCCGAGGCCCTCGGCGTCGGCAGCAGTTGCGCCGCCGCCGACGGCAGGGTCAGATCCCCCTTGCTGCCGCGGGAGTTCGGCCCGCCGTGCGTCCCGTCGGAAGCCTTCGGAGTCGGGAACAGCAGGTGCTCCACCTCGTCCGAGAGGTTCGGCCCGTGGCCGCCCTGGCGCCGCTTGTCCGGGTGCTGGCTCCCGCCGATCACGCCCAAATTGCTGGTCGGGGTCTTCAGGAGGGTGACCGCATGCCCCAGGTCCTCCCGCTTCGCATCCGGCCCTTTCGCATCGCGGGCCTTCGGCGTCGGAAGGCCAGGCGACGAGGAACAGCCGCTCCCTGCGATGGGGGGCGCCGACGGCGGCTGCGGGTAGCACCGTCCATCGCGCATCCATCCGGAGGTCGGCCAGGTCTCCGAGAACGGCGCCGAGTGCCCGCAGAGTAGGCTCACCTCCGCCGTCTCCCAGATCGCACCAAGGGCATTCCAGGTCGCCATCGGCTGGCGAGGCAGCGGCTGCGCTGAGGATGCCGCGGACGTTTTCAATGATCACCAACTTCGGCTTGAGGGCATCGATCGCGCGGGCGATGGTCAACCACAGTCCGGAGCGGGTGCCCTCCATCAGCCCGGCCCTGCGGCCGGCGACGCTCAGGTCCTGGCAGGGGAAGCCCGCAGTCAGAACGTCGATCGGCTCGACGCTGCTCCAGTCAACTGTGTTGATGTCGCCGTGATTTGGCGTCTCTAGGCCAGTGGTGGGCGAGGATCGAGGCGGCGTTGGGGTTCATCTCGGCATGCCACGCCACACTTCCTCCGAGGACGGCCTGGACACCCAGGTCCAGG
The DNA here is from genome assembly GCF_040636595.1 of Kitasatospora sp. NPDC036755. NCBI lineage: Bacteria > Bacillati > Actinomycetota > Actinomycetes > Kitasatosporales > Streptomycetaceae > Kitasatospora > Kitasatospora sp. NPDC036755. The sequence goes on along the minus strand of NZ_JBEZUT010000147.1, from coordinate 12,559 downwards.
CCGGCGTACCCGGAGCACATGCTGCCGATGCGCGGCCACCCGCCGCCCGGTGCCCTCATCGACGGGCCCCGCTGCGGGCGGTCGCGGCGCGTACGGCGGGCGGTGAAACCTGTACGGCGGCGCCGGGGCCGGCGGCCTTCCGAGACGTGACGGGCTTGGCCGGGCGCTGATAGAGGGAGGCGGAGCGGGTGAGGAGGATCGCGTCCTCGCCGGTGAGCGCAAGGAAGTCGGGCTCCGGGCCGGTCAGGTCGGCTGCGGTCTCCTGGAGCTTCCAGACCGCCTCTTCGAGGACGCCACGGGACGCTGCGAGGGACTTGAAGTAGGCGGTGCGGTGCGGCCACCGAGCCGATTCGGGACTGACCTGCTTGAGCGTGACGGCGACCAGGGCGGGCTGGGCGCGCAGGATCGCCTTCGCGGTCAGCAACCCGGCGTAGGCGTAGGCGAGGGTGCAGCGCCGCCAGGCGATGTCCGAGGGCTCGGTGGAGTCGGCGGGGGTGCCGTCCTCGTCGACGACGTTGGCCAGCAGTGTCTTCTGCACGTCGGCCATGGAGTCCAGGACGGTGCCGAGGCGTTCGGGGAGCGGATCCCGGTGGGAGCTGATGTGCAACAGCTCTTTGCTGAAGTGGCGCAGGTCGGTGGCGGTGCCGAGCAGCCACCGGGCTTGGGTTTCGACGGGGGTGGTGGAGGTCAGTGCGGTTCCTTGGGTTCAGCGGCGCGGCGCGGGGGCGCTGCTGCGGGGCAGGGCGGCGATCGGCAGGGGTTCGGTCCGGCGTCCGGGCAGAGCGCGGCGGATCCGCTGGGTGACGCTGAGGGCGGCGGATCGGCGGGGCGTGGCCGGGACGGCGGAGACGCCGGCCGAGGCGAGATGGTCGGCGTCGATCCTCAGCTGCCCTGCGGCGCGCCGCAGTTCGGTGGAGACGGCGCCGTAGACGGCGGCGGGGTTGACCGGCTGGGCGTCCGGCAGGGCCCAGACGTCGGCGCTCACGGCGTGCTGGAGCAGGTAGGACAGGTGCCGGGTGGCCTCGGTGACCCCGGCGTGGGCGCGGGCGAGCGACAGAGCGGTGAGGCGGGCGGCCGTCATCGTGGTGGGGTGTGTGGGGAACCACTCGGAGAAGTCGGCCGCGGCGAGCGTGCTGGTCTGCAACTCCTGCATCGCACGCAGGTGACCGGCGACGGCGCGGGCGTCGGGCACGCCGGCGGCGGAGGCCGTGCGGGCGGTGGGCAGTTTCGCTGCCAGGGCCTCGGCCTGGTGCGCGACGTCACGCAGGTGCCGCTGATGGTCCTTGACCTTGGAAGCGGGGCGGTTGGAGGGCGTGGTGGGACTCCATCGAATCGGGATCTGCTCGGGAGGGCAGGCTCGGAACGTCGTCGGGTCCGACGCGGGGCGTGTCAGGTTCGCCGAAGCGGCACGACCGTCGCCGACGGCGCCGGACCTGCCGGCGGGGCCGGGGGCTCGGCGGGCGGGGAGACGAGCACGAGCGCGGGTGAGCGGCGAAGGGCTGCGTCCACGCGGCGCTCGGAGTCGCCTGCTGCTGGTGGGCGGCTCTCGGAAGGAACGGCCGGCCTGCGGCGGGAGGCGAGCGCGGTGACCTCGGGCAGACCGGGGGCGGCGGCCACGCTCTCGCCCAGTTCCTCGGCCATCGAGCGGACGGTGTCGCGGGCGGTGGTGAGGGAGCGGCGGGCGCTGCTCTGCGCCTCGGGTGTCGGCTCCGCCTCGGTGAGCAGGTTCGCCGCCCGGGCCAGCGCGGCCTGGGTGAGGGTGAGGGCCGTCGTCGTCGCGGTGAAGACGCCGAGCCCGGGGGAGCCGGCGGTGTTGGCCGCGAGAAAGAAGGTCTCGTCCAATGGGATCGTGATCAGCTCGTGCAAGCGGACCATCGGCCAGACCAGCTCCCGGACCTCGGGCAGCGACTCGTGCCGTGCCGGCACCGGGATGGCCTCGGCAAAGGCGGCCAGCTGCTCGGCAAGCGAGCTCAGCGTGTCGAGGTCGCGCTGGCTGAGTCCGGCCGCGGCGGGCGGCAGAGGAGGGTCGGCGGTCAACGGCGCTTCCTGGCAGGGGCGGTGGGGGGCGAGCCGAGTGTGAGCGCAGCCTCGACGGGGGCCGTCGGCGCAACCGGCGCGAGGCGGGCGGTGAACGCGAGCACTTCCTCGGCTCCCTCGGCGGCGCACCGGTCCGCGCTGTCCAGCGCGGTGACCGTGTGCTCGGCTCGGCGCAGATACAGCTGCTCGGCAGGGCTGCCCGGCTCGGCCGGGGTGGCGGTGGCGCACTTGATCGACAGGTCGAGGGCGGCGCCAAGGTGACGGTGGACGGTGGCCGCGCGGCTCATCGCGGTGCCGTAGGCGCTGGCGAGTGCCGCAGCAGAGGGGTTGTCCGCGACCGGCTGGTGGCGGTAGTGCTCGGCGTTGTCGCCGCAGTGCCGGATGAACGCCTGTGCCTGGCGGCAGTGCTCCAGCAGGGCGTCCCGGCTGGGGATGCCGGGGACCGGCCCGCTGGGGGTGGCGGCGGCGTTGCGCCCGAGGGCGCGCAGCATTCCGGCGACCACCGCCAGGTCGTCTCGGTAGTCGGGGCGCGAGCCGGCCGACACGGCACCGCCGAAGGTCGCGGGGGTGGCAGGGGACCTCAACGGCGCCGCCCGGCGCCGACGGTGCTCGCTCCGGTGCGGGCCGGCAGCGAGGCGACCGTGGCTGCTCCCGCCCCGGCGGCGGAACGGGCGGTGGCGGCGGAAGCCCGAAGGACTGGCCGGTGTGCGAGAGCGGCGGGGCCGGTGAGCGAGCGGGCATCGCGGCGCAGATCCTCGCAGGCACCGGTCAGGGCGAGGCGGGTGCGCGAGAGCGCCAGGTTGAGCTGCTGGGAGCCCCGCTCGCGGACCTCCTCGGAGCGAGGGCCGCCGATGCCGTCGACCTCGTACAGGCGGCCGGCCATCGCGGTGGCCCGGCTCAGTGCGCTCAGCGCCTCGCCCAGCTGTGCGGTCGCCGCGGTCAGCGAACGGACGACGGCGCGGTCGGCGCTCTGGGCGTGGGGGTGGTGCAGGGCGGCGGCGACGTGCAGCAGGTCGTCCTGGCAGCCGCGGATCGCCCGGGTGTGCCCGGCCAGTTCCTCCAGGCCCGGCAGGCCCTCCTCGCGGTACGCGCGCGGGAGTTGGTTCGTGAGGTAGTCGACGGCGTCGGCCGCCGCGTACAGCCGGTGGACGGACTGGGCACGGGGGCGGGCGGTGGTGGGAGGCAGTGGAGTACTCCGGGGTCAGCGGCGGGGGCGGGCGACGGGCTCGCCCGCCCGGTCGGTGGTGGCGGCCGGTGGCACGGGGCTGCGGCTCAGGGCGCCCTTACGTCGGGCGGCGCTGAGGACGACCGGCCCGTCTCGCTCCGCCGGGGTGGCGGTCACGGCGCGCAGCCGGTCCTGGACCCGGTCGGCGGGGACCAGCGCCTGGACGGCCGAGCCGAGCAGTGGACCGGCGGCGATGGAGGCGTCCAGCGCCATCACCCGGACGATGCCGGCCGAGGTGGCGGCGGTGCGCAGCAGAGCGGCGCGCAGGACGTGCTCCGACCAGTAGGCGGGATCGCCCGGCATCCCGGCCGAGCAGATCCCCCGGACCTGGGCCACGGAGATCACGCCGGCGGCAAGCGCTCCGCGCCGCTGGACCTCCCACAGCACGGTCAGCTCGTCGAGGGGCTCGCGCCGGTGCGCGAGCGCGGTCATGGCCAGGTAGACGGCGCGGTGGCCGGGGTCGACGAAGTCCTCGCCAACCAGCGAGGCCGCGACCTCGGGGATTCGACCGGGCGCGCTGAGCAGGCTGGAGAGCAGTGCCCGCTCGTGCTCTCGGGCGCCTTCGAGCGTGGTGGAGGCGTTCTCCGGCGGCGGTGGGGTGGGCAGCGGGCGGCGCGAGCGCTGGTCGATCGTGCCCCAGGCGTCGGCGAGGCGCTGGATGACGGAGTGCAGTGCGCCGGTCAGCTCGACGGTCGCCTCGACCGATGCGGTCTGGACGGCGGCGAGCAGCCGGTGGGCGTGTTCGTCGAGCGCCCGCCGGACCGCGGTCTCCAGCACCATCCGGCCGTAACTGGTGGCGTGCTCGGACCGAGGGCAGGCCGAGACCAGGGTGTGGCCGTAGCTGGCGGTGACGCCGGGGATCTCGCGGGCGGCGGCGGTGATGGCCGTCAGCGCCCAGTCCCTCAGTTGCACGTTCCCGGCGCCCGGGGTGAGGGCCGGGTGGCCGGCGGCGTGCTGGGCCAGCAGGATCGCAAAGAAGCGCTCGTGTGCCGGACGGTAGAAGTGCCGGGGCTCCAGCCACCCGACCAGCAGCCCGACCCGGGACGGATCGAGCAGACACGCGCCGAGTACCGCCTGCTCGGCCTCCAGTTGCGGGCTCATGTCCCGGTTGACCGGCGTCACTGCGGCGCCACCTCCTCGCGGAGAGCGGCGGAGAGCATCAGGTCGCGCAACCGGTCCAGGTCCTCGACGAGCGCCTCGTCGCGGATCCAGAGACGGCCGGAACCAGCCGGCAGGTACCAGGTGCCGTCCGCGCGGCTGATCGGCAGGAAGGGAAGGTCGTGGTTGATGTCAACTCCGTTGTGCAGAAGGCAGGATGGGGTGGTCAGCGGGAGGGCCGGGCGGGCTGGCGGGGTGCGGCCGGGGCTGGCGTGCCGGTCGCGGGCGCCGATACCGCCACCGCGGCGTTCCCGGCTCGGGCGGCCCCGGCGCGGCTGGCCCTCCGGCTCCGCGGCGGGTCGGCGGCGAGGTCGGCCGAAATCTCGGTGTGAATCGCGTCCAACGACCGCGCGTGCTCGCGGAACACCTCCGCCTGGCCGGTGTGGTCGGCCTCCTCGGCGCTGCGGGCGAGATCGGTCAGCGCAGCGCGGACCGTGCTCAGGGCGGCCAGCCCGTCGGACAGTTCCACCGCCGAGCTGTCCGCGCCCTGCCGCTCGCCTGTCAGCGGCAAGAGGCTGAGGTGGATCTCGCCGACCACCTCCCGCAGGACCTCGGCGTGGGCGAACGCCCGCCCGGCCAGGCGCTGCGGGTCGATGGAGCCGAGGTGATCCAGCCGTCGCGCCGTCGCGTGGAGGGCACCCAGCTTGGCGGCGGCGGTGAACTCCGGGGCGGGCGGGGGCACGAAGACGGAGGTGTAGTCGGCGACGGCGTCCCGGAGGCGGTAGGCGTCGATGCCGTCGTAGGTCAGCATGAACTCGGCGTTGTAGGGGGTGAGCTCCGCGACGCCGTCCCGGGCGGACGGCGCCCGGTTCTTCTCGTTGAACACGCGGTGCTCGGCGAAGCCGAACCAGTTGGCGTCGACCACTCCGGCGCTTGGGGAGACGATGCGGATCCGCACGCCGTTCCAGGTGTCCTGCCGGATGGTCTGGGCCAGCTCGGCGGTGACGACCAGGTCGCCGCGACGGGCCACCTGCCGGAGGCCGGCGACGGTGCCGTCCGGCAGCGGGCTGAGCAGCCGCAGAGCCTGGGCCCGGTCGACGGACTCGATCCAGGGAGACAGGGGAACCTCCTGATGATGGGGGTGAGGTCACCGTGAGCGGGCTGGCCGCGGGGGCCGCCCTGCACCTCGCACCGGTTCGGCGACGGCCGCGGGGAACGCTCGGGCCGGCCGGATGCTCGCGGTGGCGCCGCTGGCCGGGCGGGCGGTGCGGTCACGTCCGCTGCCAGGTAGTGGAGTTCGACGCCGACCTGCTCAGCCGTGGCCGCGCGGGCGTCGAGGGCGGCAGCGCAGCGGAGATCGCTCCGCTGCCGGAAGACCTCTGCGGCCTGTTCCAGGACCTGGTGGAGCGGCGCGAGGAGGCCGTCCTCTGCGGAGGCCAGGACAGCCTCGAGTTCGGCACCTGGGCCGACGCGGTGCAGGAGGTCGAGGTACGAGGCACCGAGGGCCGGCGCCGTCACGCGGCTGCCTCCCCCGAGCGGCAGCTGAAGGGCGAGCAGCCGTCCGTGGGACCGTTCTCCAGCTCGTCCTCATTCAGGTCCAACTGCGTCTGCAGGGAGCGGAGTTCGGCCCGAGTGAGCTTGTCGATCGGCGCCTGGTCGAGCGGCAGGCGCGAGCGGTGCAGGTACGCCTGCCCCAGCAACGGCCTCCCGTCCGCATTCGCCCGCGCGTTCCCGGCCCGAATCGCGGCGTCGAATTCCACGACATCCGCCCACTCCTCGGGAGAAGTGTCACGGATCTCCCTCCACTGGGCATTTCCGTGAAATGGGCAACCCAGGCAGCTCGACTTCGGCGTGGCCCCCCATCCGTACTCGTCAAGCAGCTTAAGGCAGTCCGTCCGGGACATGCCGAGGTCGATCAGCGGAAAGGTGTGCCGCGTGTACTTGACGTCCGAATCCTTGGCGCGATGGAACTCGTCGGTGCTGATGCCGATCCACTGCTCGGCGTACACGCCATTCGGCACCCGGGCGGGATGCGGATACCCTAGGATTTGCCGCACCTGCCGCTTTATCGGCTTGATCTTATATTCGCCCGTACATTGCCGCCGGGTCATTCCCGGGCTGCCGTCCTGGTTGAGAATGTAGAGCGGCATCGACGCGAAACGGTGGGCGGGGTCGAGGGCATCCCGACGGATATTTCCGGACGAGACTCGCAGGATCGGTATGTTGGCAGGCCGGGCGATCTTCCGCTCCACCTCGTTGAGGTGATCGTAGACCTTCGCCGGTTCCCACCCGGTGTCCGAGAAAATGGCGTAGTCAAGTTTCGGAAGCTCACCCAGCGCGGACAGGAGAAGCAGGGTGGTGGACTGCACACCCGCGCCCAGGGAGAGAATTCGAGTGGCCGGTTCGGTGGCGTAGATCACGCGGCACCACCGGCCTTGGCCATCGCCCGCTCGGTGATCAGAGCGGTTTGCCGCGAGGAGGCCGCACCGACCTCGGCAGCGCCAGCCTCCTTGTACCAGGGGCGCAGGGTCAGCAGCGCGGGGCGCAAACCGGTAGCGAAGAGAAGCGCCGTCCCCTTTTTCAGAGCACGAATCTGGTCGGGCGGCAGGATGCGCTCTTGGCGCATACTGACGGAGGTGGAGCGGCCCGATTCCGACGTGGAATGGGAAACCGTCTCCACATCGTGGTCCCCGACCAGGCGCGAGAGCTTGTCGGCGAAATCGGCGTCGTCGATGCCGGAGCCGACGATTTTGATGGTGGCCGCGCTCCACATGGCATCCATGCCCGCCTCGCCCCAGACCTTCTGGCCCTGGCGGTAGCTCTGGAGAATGGTGATCGGAATGACGCCGCGTGATCCTAGATGGGAATACAAATCAGGGAGATCGCCGATCTTGCACACATTTGCGGCCTCGTCCAGAATGGCGAGGAGCGGTGGGTCGAGACGGCCTCCGGCGCGTTCGGCCTCGATGACCGCCGTGCGCATCACGGAATCCGCTGCAGCCGCGATCAGGGCCGATGCTGAGCCGCCGCCATCCTTGGACAGGAGGAACAGGCTGTCCTTGCGGGTGACGAACTCCTCCGGCTTGAACTCCGGCAGATCAGGGTTGGGGATGACCCACTTGGAGATCTGCGGATCGAGAAGGCAAGCCGCGTATTGGCGAGCGGTTTCATAAATGCCGTCGCGGGTTTCAACTGCGCCGGAGACGGTTCCCTGGAGCTGGTCCGCGATGGCGATCAGCTGGTGCGCGCGAAGAATGTCGACCGGGGTGCGGTCGCTGGGCACCGCAAGCCACTTGAGGACGTCGGTGATCGGCCGGCCGTCGCTGCCCGCGGCCAAGAAGAGGGCGCACAGTGTGTTCTGGGCGGCGGTGCTCCAGAAGTCGCCCTGCGAGGACTCGTCGACGGCCGCGGCGACGAAGTGCCCGGCCAGCCGTCGCGCTCCCGGCAAGTCCTTGGCGTCGGCGAGGATGTCCCACCACATCGCCTGCGGGGTGTGGGCGATCTGCTGTGGATCCATCGTCCATACCCGCCCGACCTCGGACCGGGCCTCCAGACAGGCCGTGTAGGCGTCGCGGGCGGCCTTGTTCGAGGTGAGGAGGACAGGGCCGGGGGCCCGCAGGATGGCGGGCACGGCGATGCTGGTGGTCTTGCCGGATCGCGGCGCCATGATCGCGACCGCGACGTCCTCCCAGTTGGAGCGGACCTCGGGGCCGCTGGGGGAGAGGTCGCCGAGCAGGATGCCGGTGTCGTCGGGGCTGATCTCACGGGGCTTGGCCTTGGAGAGGCTGGGGCGTAGGTCCCGGGCCTTGGCGGTGATCTCGGCGGGCAGCAGCGGCGCGAGATCGCTCCGGCCGGCGAGGCCGGTCGGCTTGCGGCGGTGCTTGGACCACAGCAGCAGGCCGGCCGCGCCGAGCGCGATCGACAGCAGCGCCGGGACGACGCGGGTGCTGATCAGCAGCAGGAGCGGGCTGAGGTGCGGGAAGGCGCGGTCGGGGTGCAGGGCGGCGTCGACCGGCTGGAACGGGGCCCATGAGGCGTCGTCGGCGGTCGCGGCGGTGGCGGCGTTGCCGCCCAGCCAGGCGAAGGTGCCGAAGACCGCGATTACGACGCCCGCGCCGATGAGCGCGTAGAGGAGGGCATCGGAACCAGGGCTGGCAGAAGGGGATTTGGGGGAGGCGGGCAGGAGCGGGTTCCTTGACGGGGTGCGGCCTGCCGGGCAGGGGCGCGCTGCGGCAGGGGCCCAGAGCGGGCGGAGGCGGGCGGCGATCACGGCGGGACGGAGGCCCGAGACGTGGGTGATCAGCCCGGAGGCCGGCGGGTGGTCAGCCGGCGGGGGACTGCGTGGTCAGCGGGAGGCGGACGCCTTGGCCGACGTCGATGCGAGGGAGGCGAGCGGTACGGAGGTGGCACCGGTCAGGGCGGCGGGCCGCGAGGGTGGTGCCGTGCGGGTGCGGGCGGCAGCGGCGCGGGGCGTGGCCGGGGCCGGCAACTGCTCGTCGGTTTCGTCCAGGCGTGCCAGCTGGGCTTCGGCGATGCGGTAGCCCGCGGTGGTGAGCTGGGCACTCGCATCCTGCAGGGCGTCGGCGATGGCGGAGCTGGGCAGCAGATCCTGGTCGGTGAGGGTCTCCAGCCGCTGGGAAGCGGTGTCCAGCAGCGCGGTGAGCCGCTCCAGCAGGCCGGTCTCGGGGTCCATCACCGCCAGCACCGTGGTCGTGATGTCCTCCGCCGTGGTGGCTCGGTGGACCTGGGTGGTTGCCTGGACCAGGCGGGACTGCAGGTAGGCCAAGTCCCGTTCGCCGAAGGTGTTCTCGAACCTGCGGACCGGTAGCGGCGGCACTACCCGGGTGGGATATCCGGCGTCGGCGAGGAGCTGCTCGGCGAGGCGGATGCGCTGGTTCACGTCGCCGTGGCCGGCGTCCTCGGCAGTGAAGATTGCGCTGAAGCCGTCGTTGGCGAATCCGGCGCGGGCGAGGAGCGCCCGGCTGGCCAGGTCGGTGGCCTGGGCCCAGGCGCTGCCGGTGGTGGTGGAGCCGTCGCGCTTGGGGAAGCGGGCGAAGACGATCTCGGTGGAGTCGGGCAGGGGATTCCTTCCTGGTCAGCGGCGTGGGGGGTGGCCATGGCCGGGATGGCGGGGGTTGAACATGGCGCCCGTGTACTCGACGGCGGTGAAGCGGCGGGTTGGATCGGCGGGCCGGGCGGGCCGGGTGGTCAGGCGAGGCAGCGCGGCCTCGGACAGGGCGTTGCGGTGACGGACCACGGGGGTGGGGTCGGCGATGGCGGAGGTCAGGATCGCCAGGTACCGCACGGGCGTTGAGTGACCCAGGACGATCGTCCACTGGTCGCTCCAGGCGGGTCCGAAGGTGGTTTGTGCCATCCAGGCCCCCACGCCCTCCCCGCACCGATCGTCGGTGGAGGTGGGTGAGTAGGTGAAGCTGGTGGTGCCGTCCCTGGATGTGAGGCGGACGAAGTCTGGGTCGTCCTTGAGCTGCCAGCCGGCCTTCAACAGCGGGCGCCAGGCGGTCGTCGGCGAGGCGGTCGGCTCGGCGACGATCTCCTCCGGCATCGTGTAGCCGTCGGCGGCGATGGCCTGGACGAACGCGCCGACGATCTCCCCTGGGGTCTCCTTGGTGAACGTGGCCTGCCAGTAGGGGACTTCATCCGTCGGGTGCTTGCGGACGCTGACCCGGTAGAGGTGGAAGACCCGGTGCGGTTCCATCGCGATTTCGATGCGACGGCACGGGCTGGTGGCGACGATCTGGGCGAGGGATTCGTCGTACCGGTACGGCCACTCGTGGAGGTGGAGCAGCGGTGCCAGGACCGGCAGAGGGCCGGGGCCTGCGAGGTGGCGCGGTCGGACGTGCACCTCGTCCTGGGCGGCGGCCGGGGGTGAGGTGGTCAAGGTCGGGTCCTCGGGGTGTCAGCGGTGGGGAGGCTCGACGACGCGGGGGTGCGGCGGCACGGCTACGGCCGGGGAGAGGTGGACCGCGGCCGTGGTGCCGGCGGCCCGAAGGGCCGGGGACTGGGTGGTGGCGGCCCGGCTGCGGGTGGTCTCGTCCGCGGCCTCGGCGATGGAGTCGGCCGTGGCGGCCGTGCGGAACCCGGCGGCGGCGATGGCGGTGGCTTCCGTGAGCAGCGGTTCCCACAGCGGCGGTCGGTCGCCGTACTGCTGAGCGACCTGGCGGCCGATCTCGGTTACGGCGTCGGCGAGTTGCTGAACTGCGCCGGGCATGAGGGTGAGGCCCAGCAGCACCTCGGCGGCCTCGTGGGCCGTCAGCGACGGGGCGATTTCGATGATCTCGGCGAAGGCGCGGCCGGCACGGGCGATGGCCTGCTCGGCGACATCGAGGGGCCTGGCAGCGGGGGCGTCGGACAACGGTCGTCCTCTTTCTACAGGCGCCGCCCGAGTCGGGCCGCGGCGGAGACGACAGGAGAAGGGGTGGAGAGGAGGCCGGCCCGGTGGCCGGCGGTGCCGGCCGTCGCCGCGCGGGGGCGACGGGTGCCGGTGCTGCGGCTCTCGGCGAGTTGGCAGACGGCCAGGGCGAGGGAACGGTCGCGGCCGGTGTCCACGACGCTGCCGTCCGGCCGGGCGAGAGGCGCGACGAGGCGGGCCTCGTGGCCGCCGAGCCGCAGCAGCGCCCACCGGCACGAGGCGGGGTCTTCATCGGTGGCGATTCCGGTGGCGGCCAGGATGCGCCGGGCGGTCTCCTGGAAGCGGTGGTCAGCAGGGCCTTGGGCGTCGGGGTCGGTGCGCAGGGTGCACTGCCACACCAGCCTTGTGCGCAGGGCGGCGGCGAACCCGGCCGGCGGCGGCAGGTGCGCGGCCAATTCCGCGGCGAACGCCGTCTGGTGGAGAGCGGGCAGGTCCGCGACGGGGCGCCAGGCGTCGATCAGACGCAGGGTCTGCTGCTGCTGGGCGGCGGCGGCCGTGGCGGAGGCGAGCAGGTCGCGGGTGGAGGCGTACCGGGCGATCGTGGGGTGCACGTCACCGTCCGGGGGCCGGTGCGACCGTCGGGCCGGCCGAGGCGAGCACCGGCGCCGCGACGAGGGGCGGGCTGTTGCCCAGACGGGCGGCGGAGCGGGCGTGTGCGGCCTGGTGGCGCTCGGCGGCATCGAGCGGGCCGTCGTAGTCCCAGGGCCAGCGGCCACCGATCCGGTAGCGGCCGTGCTCGTCCGGGGTGACGGTCTCCGTGCCGCCGTCCCCGTCGTAGTCGGGTGTCCACTCGAAGACCAGCAGGCTGCCGTCCCAGCGGCCGGTCAGTCCGCAGTTATCGGAGTGCAGGTCGACGACGATCTGCTCGGCGACCGGCCGGGAGAAGGCTGGGCTGCAGTAGGGCCCGATGTGGCCGGTCGTCCCGCGGGGGTCGACCATGCCCGGGTAGGGCCCGTGTGCAGCGCCGTCGACGTAGAAGTGGTAGAGCCGTTCGGAGTTGGAGGGCAGCGCTTCTCCTGGGGGGCGGGGCAGCGGGAACGTGGAGGGTGGGCAGGCCGCCGGGCCGCAGTGGTGGGGCCGGTGCTCAGTTCGGGTTCTCGGTGACGCGGTCCGCGCTGGTGGCGGCGGAGGCCAGCTCGGGGAGGTCGGCCGGCTCGGACTCGCGCTGGTCGATCCACCAGCCGGCCTTGTCCAGCGTGCGAAGCTGCCTCTCGACGGCCAGCCACGCCTCCTCGGTGACCGGGCCCTCGACCACCAGGGCCTGGTAGGCGGTGGTCACGAGCTGGTGCCGGCAACGCTCGCCCCAGGCGATGGCCCGCTCGGGGCCCTCCAGCGGCGGCATGCCGAACTGGGCGGCCCACGCGGTGGCGGCCTCCTGCTCCTCTGCGCGGCGGGCAGCGATCCACGCCTCGCGTTCGGCGGTGTCCTCCTTGCGCTCGGCGAGCCAGCAGTCGCGGCAGGAGCGGGTGGCCAGCCAGCGGGCGTAGCCGGCGCGCTTGTCGGCGGGGCGGGAGGACAGATCGTGATCAACGGTGTGGCCGCAGTCGTGCTCGACGGACCACCGGGTTCGGACAGCTATGTCGGATCTCCTGTGAACTGGACGTGAGGGGAGCGGAGTTGGGCGCTGGTCAGCGGGAGTTCTGGTGTCCGCTGGCCCACGCGATGCGCGGGTCGACGGCCGGGGCGGACGCGGCGGCGGTGGCGGTGCCGGTGGCGTGCAGGGCGGCGGTGGAGCGGAGTCGGCCGCTGGTGGCGAGCGCGGCGCGGGC
>NZ_JBEZUT010000146.1:0-20760 GCF_040636595.1 Kitasatospora sp. NPDC036755 | reverse complement strand
CGCCGGCGCGGACCGTGATCTCGCCGATCCGGTTGGGCGCCATGTGCTGCCAGTCCGGATGCCCGGCCCGCCGGGCGGTCCACTGCACTCCCAGGCCGCCGCGCCGTCCGGGGCGGGCCGCCGGGTCACGTACCGGGGCGGCTCCAGCACCTCGCCCTCGACGGGTGCGTGCCGGCTGGTACCGGGCACCCAGGCCGAGCCGCCCCAGTACCGGACGAAGCCGGGGATGGAGGGGTCCGGGTAGTAACCGGGCTCGGGCGAGACGGCCGGGTCGCCGGCGGCGGCGAAGGGGCGGTCCGTCATGGGGGTCTTCTTTCCTGGCAGGTCCTGACGAGGACGGCCGGCCCGACCGGGCCCGACCGCCGCAGAGGCGGCCACCCGCGCGCACGACCCGGCGCACGCCCGGAACTCGGCGCGTGTGGGGGCATCGCCGGTGGGCGGACAGTCGCCGGGCAGTCACAAAGGGTAGTACCTCACCGGGACCACCAGGGAAAGTTCGCGATTCTCCGGACAACGGGGGGTCGCTCAAGGTAGAGAACCGGCGCGTGGCGGTGATCACGCGCCGTCCGCTCACTGTTCACCACTCCTCACCGAACTTCCCGAAGAAATCCCGGAAACGTGTGTAAGAGCCGGTGCGGACCGCCCTCTCAAAGGTCAAAGGCGCCCGGAACCGGGCACCGCCCGAGGCAGAGAGGAAAGACGATCATGGAGCGTCCCGTCAGCGTCGTCGAACACGAGCTGGAGCTCAACCTGGTGCTCTCCCCGGAGCACAGCGTCCCGGTCCCGGCCCGGCTGTCCTACGGCAGCCACGACCCGTACGCGGTGTACATCACCTTCCACCTGGACACCGGTTCCCCGGTGACCTGGGTGTTCGCCCGCGAGCTGCTGGTCGAGGGCACCTTCCGCCCGTGCGGCCAGGGCGACGTGCGGATCTGGCCGACCCGCTCGGGCCGGCGCAGCGTGCTCTGTCTGGCACTGAGCTCGCCCGCCGGGGACGCTCTGCTGGAGGCCCCGCTGCCCGCCGTCGCGGCCTGGCTGGAGCGCGCGCACCGGCTGGTCCCGCCGGGCAGCGAGCTGGCCGCGCTCGACATGGACGGCTCGCTCGCCGAGCTGCTCGCCTAGGGCGTGCGCCGCAGCGTGCACTGGCACGTACACCAGCACGGGCACGTACACCAGCACGGGCTCGAACATCCGCGGGAACGCGGAGCGGAGGACGAGCAGCGGGCACGGCGGGAGCGGGCCCGGTCGGAAGAACCCCTTCCGGAAGAACCCCTGCCGGAAGGACCCGGACCGGAGAAGTCCCGGCCGGAGCCCCGGAGGAGAGGACCCCGCGGGAAGAGGCGGGGACGAGGGAACGGGAGCGGCGCCCCCGCCGGCTCAGCGGGCCGCGGGGGCCTGCTGACGGCCGCGGGCGGCGTCCGGGCCACCGGCGTCCCGCTGTCCGGGCAGCCGGACCAGCGGCGCGCCGGCCGAGAGCCGTCGGGCCCTTATCCGGACGGCGGCGGCGAGCAGGAAGCAGAGGCCGACCCACGGATAGACCGAGGTCGGCAGCTGTCGCCACGGCGCCATGTCGAGGACGGCCAGGCCGACCGGCTTCGCCGCCCACATCGCGAAGGACAGGAAGGCGACCAGCGTGGCCCAGAAGACGGCCCGCCAGCGCAGCCGGCGGACGCCGGCCGGGCGGGCGTGCTCGACCGAGGCCTCGGCGGCGAGCAGGACCAGCATCGGCACGCACCAGACCCAGTGGTGAGTCCAGCTGATCGGTGAGATCAGTACGGCGGTGACGGCCGCGCAGCAGACGCCCCAGGCCTCGGCCCGCGGCAGCCAGCGGCCGCTGCGCGCGGCCCAGGCGGCGACGCCGAGCCCGGCCAGCGCGACCAGACCGGCGCCCGCGGTGGCGGCGATGCCGGGGTCGGCGGTGTGCAGCAGGCGGGCGAAGGCGCCGCGCAGCGACTGGTTGTCGACGATCCAGGTCTTGCCGACCCGGGAGGAGTCGTAGAGGTACTCGGTCCAGAAGCCCCGGGTGGCGTCGGGCAGGACCAGGGCGCCGAGCAGGAAGGTGCCGACGAAGGTGAGGCCCGCCACGAAGGCGGCCCGGATCCGGCCGGTGATCAGCAGGTAGACCGCGAACAGGCCGGGGGTGAGCTTGATGCCGGCCGCGATGCCGATCGCCACGCCCTTGCTCCGCCGCCCGTCCGCGCGGGTGAGGTCCCAGAGGACCAGGCAGGCCAGCGCGAGGTTGATCTGGCCGTAGCGCAGCGTGGTGAACACCGGTTCGAGCCAGACCCCGAGGCCGGTCACCAGGACCACGCCGATCGGCCGCAGCTCGCGGCGCGGCCAGCCGGCCAGCTTGAAGGACAGGTGGGTCAGCAGGGCGAGCAGCCCGAGGTTGCCGAGAGTGATCGCCACCCGGAGGAAGGGGATCGGGAACCAGGTGGTCGGGACGAACAGCATCGCCGCGAACGGCGGGTACGTCGCGGGCAGGTTCCACTCGGTGACGCGCAGCGCGTACAGGTCGGTGCCGTTGGCCACGGCGGCGCCCTCGGCCCGGTAGACGATCATGTCCACCATCGAGGTGTGGACGAAGTGGCGGACCACCGCGTACACCAGCAGGGAGAACAGCGCCACGGCCGAGGCTGCCAGCAGCGGACGGCGGGGGGCCTCGCGCAGGGCCCGGACGGGGGCGCCGACGGCCCGGCGGAGCCGGTCCGACAGGGGGGCGGGCGAGGGGGCGGGTGCGGTCCGCACCGGGCTGCGCTCGTCTTGCACCGCTGTCACTGTCCACTCCGTCCACGGCTCGGCCAACCAGCGACGATACCGGATGCCGTCCGGGCGGGACCGGACACGATCGACTACACGGTGTGACGGAGGGCGGTCCGGGGGCCGCTCTCACTTCTGGAAGAGCGCGCCCCGCGTCCGCCGTCGCCCGGTCCGGGCGGGCGCCGCCTCCTGCGGTCCGGTGCGCAGCCGCAGCCGGGTCTCGGCGCCGCCGAGCACCGCGGAGCGGCCGAGCGCGAGGTCCCCGCCGGTGGACTCGGCGAGCTTGCGGACGATGTCCAGGCCGAGGCCGGTGGAGCCCTCGCCGCCGTGCCCCTCGCCGCGCTTGAGGGCGGCGGCCGGGTCGCTGTAGCCCGGTCCGGCGTCGCCGATCAGCACGATCACGGAGCTGCCGGTGGCCAGGACGTCCACCGAGAAGGCGGTGCCGACGGCGGTGTGCCGGAAGACGTTGCCGAGCAGCGCGTCGACGGCGGCGGCCAGGTCCCCGCGCTGGACGGGCACCGGCGCCGGCCGTTCGGCGCCGGCCAGCTGCCAGCGGCGCCCCTCGTCCTCGGCCAGTGCCGACCAGAAGGCGACGCGCTCCCGGATCACCTCGGCGGCGTCGCAGCCGACCGCGACGGCGGGGGCGTCCTCGGGGGCGCGGCGGGCCGAGCGGATGATCTGGTCGACCTCGCGCTCCAGCTGGGCGACCGCGTGCCGGGTGGCGTCGGCCGCGTCGCCCTCGCCGAGGGAGGCGGCGTTGAGCCGCAGCACGGTCAGCGGGGTGCGCAGCCGGTGCGACAGGTCGGCGGCCATCTCCCGTTCGGCGGCGAGGAGTTGGACCACCCGGTCGGCCATGGTGTTGAACGCCTGGCCGGCCTCGCGCAGTTCCTCGGGGCTGCCCTCGACCTCCTTGCCCTCGGTCGGGACGCGCACCGAGAGGTTCCCGGCGCCGAGCGAGCGGGCGGCGGCGGCGAGCTTCCGGGCGGAGCGGACGATGCGGCTGCCCATCCGGTCGGCGACCAGCACCGAGATGGCGACCAGGCCGAGCGCCACGGCGGAGAGCACCTGCCAGGCCGTGGCGACGCCCCGGGTGAGGTCGCTCTCGGCGACGAAGACCTCGACCACCGCGGTCCGCCCGGTGTCCACCGCGACGGGCTGGAGCAGGGCGTAGCCGCCGGCCACCTTCACCGTGAAGGAGCGGCCCTGCCCGCCGGCCGTGGCCACGTCGGCCACGGCGGCGCGGCCCTCTCCCAGCAGCGGGCCCCCGGGCTCGCCGCCCGAGCCCGGACCGACGCCCGGACCGACGCCCGGACCGGCACCCGATCCGACGCCGACGCCGGCACCCGGACCGGCACCGGCGGTCACCCCCGACCCCTCCCCCGCACCAGCACCAGCACCAGCCCCGGCGGGCTGCCCGGCCGCCGGAAGGTGCACCGCCATGCGCCCCTGCCCGCCGGCGTCCGTACTCGCCAGGGCCCGGTTGATCGCGTCCTCGTCGGTGGTGATCGCCAGGGCCGGTCCGAGCGCCGCGGCCTGCCGTTCGGCGGCGGTGAAGGCCCGGTCCCGCGCGGTCTGTTGGACCATCATCCCGAGCGGGATCAGGAACGCCAGCGCGACCATGGTGGTCCCGGCCACGGCGGCCTTGATCAGGGCCCAGCGCAGCGAACGTCCGAACCGCCTCATGTCCGGTGCTCCGCCAGGCCTCCGGCGGCCTCCAGCCGGACCCCGACGCCCCGGACGGTGTGCAGGTAGCGGGGGTTGGAGGCGGTCTCGCCGAGCTTGCGGCGCAGCCAGGAGAGGTGGACGTCGATGGTCTGGTCGCCGCCGTAGGTCTGCTGCCAGACCTCGGCGAGGATCTCCTTGCGCGGCACCACCACGCCGGGGCGGGCGGCCAGGAAGGCGAGCAGGTCGAACTCACGGCGGGTCAGGTCGAGCAGCCGCCCGTCGAGCGCGGCCTCCCGCCGCTGGAGGTCGATGGCCAGTCCACCGACCCGCAGCACCTGGGCGACGGGGGCCGCGCCGCCGCCGAACCGGCGCAGCACGGCGGTCATCCGGGCGCTCAGGTGCTCCCCGGAGAAAGGTTTCACCAGGTAGTCGTCGGCGCCGTCGTTGAGCAGCCGGATGATCTCGGCCTCGTCGTCCCGGGCGGTGGAGATGATCACCGGAACGTTCGTCAGGCCCCGGATCATCTTGAGCGCCTCACTGCCGTCCAGGTCGGGCAGGCCGAGGTCGAGGATCACCAGGTCGCAGCCGACCTGGGCGACCTCCCGCAGCGCCTCCAGGGCCGTGCCCACGCTGCGGACCGCGTGACCGGTGTCGGTCAGGTGGCGGATGAGGGCGGAACGTACGAAGGGGTCGTCCTCGACCACGAGCACTGTTGCCATGGGCCTGCACGGTACGCCATCGCCGTTCAATGGTCTGTACCTCGGGGGTGGGTCCGGACATTGTGCAACTCCCCTGCTGAATACCGGGGGTGCCGGTCTCCTTCCGTATGGAAATACGGCAGGATGTGCGGACGATGCGGAACGGACTGGTACAGCTCGGCGCCTGGGCGGCGGCCACCGGGGCGGCGGTGGCGCTGTCCTGGCTCGGCGTGCACGCGGTGCTGACCGGCGCCGCGTTCGAGCAGCCCACGGCGCTGCCGCTGCCCTCCCCGAAGGCCGACGGCACGCCGCACTCCCCGTCCGCCACCCCGGAGCAGCCGCGCTCCACGCCACCGACCGGGCCCCCTTCCCCGGCGGCCTCCCCGACCACCGGCACCGCCACCGGCATCTCCGGCTCCTCCTCCGCCACCGCCGCCACGGCCCCGCACGGCCAGGCGCCCACCGCCGCCACCGGTGCCGCCGCACCGCCGCCCACCCGCCGGCCCGCCCCCACCTCCACCGCAACGTCCACGGTGAAGAGCTACCCGATCCCGGGCGGCAAGGTCGCGCTGGACCTGAAGCCGGACCGGGCCACCCTGGTCTCCGCCACCCCGGACCCGGGCTGGCAGATGCAGGTGTGGACCGACGGCCAGTGGCTGCGGGTCGACTTCACCCGGGGCGACGAGGCCAACTCGGTCTTCGCCTCCTGGAACGGCCACCCGCCGATCGTGGAGACGGCGATCCGCTGAGACGCTCCGGCCGGACGGCCCGCCCCGGCGCGGGAGCGGACGCCGCGTCAGCCGCCGGCCCGTCAGAAGCCCTCGCACGGCACGTACCCCGGCAGGTACGGCCCCACGTACCCCGCCCGGTCCACCAGCGTGTGCCTGGTCCCGCCCGGCACCCCGATGGTGGCCAGCACCACCGCACCGTAGTCGTCCCGCGCCTCGTAGGGTTCGGCCAGCGACAGCGCGCCCCGGTCCACCGCGTAGTCGTAGGCGTAGTACACGTCCGCGACGCTCACCGCGAGGTCCAGCACCCCGTCCCCGTGCCGGTCCAGGTACGCCGCCAGCTCCCGGCCGCGCGGGCCGGTGTCCCGCACCGGGGAGGTGAGCACGATCCGCGTCCCCGGCGCGGTGAGCACGTACGAGAGCGTCTCCGGCTCGCCGGTCTCCGGCCCCGCGTACGCGGTACAGCGCAGGCCGAGCGCGGCGCAGTAGCGGCGGGCCGCCCGCTCGGCGTCGGCGACCGCGAAGACCACCGCGTCGGCGCGGCCCGCCGGCAGCGGCCCCGTCTCCGCCGGGTCCGGGGGGAGGCCGGCCCCGAACAGTGCGAGTTCGGCGGCGGTGTCGGTCATGACTGCCCTCCCGGTAGGCGTACGGACCATCGTGGCCGTCCCCCGGCACCGGGGCGGGGCCCTGCGCACGGGGGTGTGGCTGGAGGGTGGCGCCGGTCCGACCTGCGCGCAACTGTTCCGTTTCCTCCTGGTCAAGCTGCGCCCCGGAGCGGGAGAATCGGCCGCGCCGCTGTACAGAATGCCCACCACAGGACGGTGCCGCGAATGCCCCCCGCCCACGCCCCGAGCTCCCCCGGCTCTCCCGGATCGCCCAACTCCGCTTCCCCGCAAGGCGCTTCCGCCGCTCCGACGGCCGGCACCAACGACTCCATCGACGCGCTGGACGGCCGGCTGATCCGGCTGCTCGCCGAGGAGCCCCGGATCGGGGTGCTGGAGTGCTCGCGCCGGCTGCAGGTCGCCCGGGGCACCGTGCAGGCCCGGCTGGACCGGCTGCAGGCCAAGGGCGTGATCGGCGGCTTCGGCCCGGAGGTGGACCCGGCGGCGATCGGCTACCCGGTGACGGCCTTCGCCACCCTGGAGATCTCCCAGGGCCAGGGCGCGGACGTGCGGGCGCACCTGGCGAGCGTGCCGGAGGTGCTGGAGCTGCACACCATCACGGGGATCGGCGACATGCTGGTGCGGATCGTGGCCCGGTCCAACGCCGATCTGCAGCGGGTGATCGACCGGGTGCTGGGCTTCGACGGGATCGTCCGTTCGTCCACCGCGATCGTGCTGGAGAACCCGGTACCGTACCGGATCCTGCCGCTGGTCGACCAGGCCGCCGCCGAGTAGGAGGAACCGGACGCCCGGACGCGCCGATTTGGCGTATTCATGAGGCGTCGACGGCCGCAAGATCTATATATGAACGTTCTACCAACCCTCGCGCCGCCCTCGGATCCGCCGGTACCCCCGGCGGCCGCGCCCTCCCCCGGGTCGGCCCCGGCATGACGAACGCGGTCGCGGCCAACGGCTCCGCCCCCACCCTCATCGCCTCCGCCCAGCGAGCCCTGCGCCTGCTGGAGGCGGCCGCCCGCTACCCCAAGGGCGCCACGGCCAAGCAGCTCGCCCGGGACACCGACCTCGCCCTGGGCACCGCCTACCACCTGCTGCGCACCCTGGTGCACGACCAGTACCTGGAACGCCGCAGCGGCCTCTACCTCACCGGGCCCGCGGTCGCCGGGCTGATCAGGTACGACGTCCCCGCGACCGGCCGGGCCCGGCTCAGGGCACTGCTGGGCATGCTCGCCGACGAGCTGTCCGCCGCCGTCTACTTCTCCTGGTACCGGCACGGCGAGGTGGAGCTGGTCGAGGCCGCCGAGGCCCCCGGCGCGCCGCTGATCGACCGGCACTGCTGGCGGGCCGGCGCGCACGCCCACGCGGCCGGCAAGACCCTGCTGGCCCTGATGACCGCCGAGGAGCGCCGGGACCACCTGGCCCGCTACCCGATGGTGCCGCTCACCCCGTACACCCTGCGGGACCCGGCCTGCCTGCCGCTGCTGCCGCGCCAGGGCCCGCGGCGGGCCGTCCCGATCACCCAGTTCCAGGAGTACGCGATCGGCTCGGCGGGTGCGGCGGTGCCGGTCGTCGCGGGCAACGGCATCGGCGCGATCTCCGTCTCCCTGCCGATGGCCCAGGCCCACCGGCTGCCCGGAATCGCCGCCCAGCTGCGCACCCGGCTCGGCGACGACTTCGCCTCGATGGCCTTCGGGATCTGACGGGCCCCGCCGGGGCCGGGGGGCAGCCCCGGCACCCCGGCCGGCGGGAGCCGGACGGCGGGGGGCAGCCCGCCGGAGGCGTCCCGGTCAGCAGGAGGGGACGGCCCCGCCGTTCCTGAGCGCCTCCAGGGCGGAGACCGACTCGGCGAGGGTCCCGACCGGCACCAGGCGCAGCGACTTCGGGGTGTTCACCTTGGCGTCCGCGCACTCGTCCTTGGGCAGCAGGAACACCGTCGCGCCGTCCCGGGCGGCCGCCTGCGTCTTCAGGGGGACGCCGCCGACCGGGCCGACGGTGCCGTCCTTCTCGATGGTGCCGGTGCCGGCGACGGTGAGCCCGCCGGTGAGGTCGCCGCCCTTGCCGTCCCCGGCCAGCTTGTCGATGATGCCCAGCGCCAGCATCTGGCCGGCGCTCGGGCCGCCCACCGCGCCCAGGTCGACCTTGACCTTCACCTGGTCCGGCGACAGGTGGAGGTGGTTCAGCGCGGCCGCGGTGGCCGCGTCCTGGGACTCGGTCATCTGCTGGGCGGTCGCCTCGTCGGCCTTCACCGGGTTGCTCTCCGGGTAGACCGTCTCGGTCGGGCGCACCGCCTCCTTCGGGTCGAACCAGGCCTGCAGCGAGCGCCAGAAGGTGTTCTTCTGCCCCGCGTTGGTCGCCGTGATGGTGACCATCCGCAGCTCGCCCTCGGTGGTGCGCAGCGGCGCCCCGGTGATGGTGAGCACCGGCTTGCCCTCGTACGAGCCCAGGGTGTCCGCGGTCAGGCCCGGCCAGGTGATGGTGTACGGCAGCGGGACGAAGGCGGCCACGCCGAAGAGCGCGGCGACCAGCACACCGCAGAGCGTGAGCGCGCGGGTCCGCGGGGAGGTGAGGGCCTTGGGGAGCTTGGTGTCGGACACAAGGGGAATCCAAACACACCCGACGCCCCCGGCGGGCGCTACCTCAGGGCGTCGGCCACCTCGGTCGCCGCCTCCACCACCCGGGGGCCGACCCGCTCGGGCACCATGCCGTTCAGCATCACCACGCCGACGCTGCCCTCGATGCCGCTGAGCCCGACCAGCGCGGCGGCGGCCCCGCTCGCTCCGGACTGCTCCTCCGCACGGGTGATGACGAAGCCCTGCTCGGGGCGGCGCTGGCTGGGGAAGGTGCGCGCCTCCAGGATGGCCCGGCCGGCCGCGCTCTCGGTGAGCGGGTGGCGCAGTCCGGTCCGGTAGGCGACGTGGAAGTCGGTCCAGCTGGGCTCGACCACGGCCACGGCCAGTGCCTCGTTGCCGTCCACCAGGGTGAGGTGGGCGGTGGCGCCGAGGTCCTCGGCGAGGCTGCGCAGGGCCGGCAGCGCGGCCTCCCGCAGCAGCGGGTGCACCCGGTGGGCGAGGCGCAGCACGCCGAGGCCCACCCTGGCGCGTCCGCCGATGTCCCGGCGGACGAGGCCGTGCTGTTCCAGGGTGGCCAGCAGCCGGTAGACCACCGTCCGGTTGACGGCGAGCCGGGCGGCCAGTTCGGTCACGGTGAGCCCGCGCTCGGAGTCGGCGAGGAGCTTGAGGACCCGGACGCCGCGGTCCAGGGTCTGGGAGGTCTCGGCAGTCACGGCGGGCAATCCTTTCCGCGGCGCTCGCGGGGCGGGCGGCGCCGTTCCAAGGTCGGTGTCGCGCGCGGGTGGGGGGGGTGGCCGCGCTCGGGCCGCACGGCGTCGTCCTTGACGCGCACGGCCCCGCGACGCCGTCCCGCGGGGGTCGCCCGGCGGAAGAGCGTGGGGGAAAGGTAGTGAAGGAAATGACGCGGCGGAAGTGGTTGTCCAAAATTCGGGCGTGATCGACTCCAACGCCGTGTCGAATTCCGGACGAACCACCGCGAATCGCCGGGTGCGTCGAGGGCCGGGCGCGCCCCCGGTCCGGTGACCGGACGCGCCGGGCGGACGGGGCCCGGACACCACCGGGTGCGCGCCGTCCGCCGAACCGTTCCTCCGCGCGCGGCGGCCCTCTACTGGGCCCACTCCCGGATCTTGGCGATCCGCGCCTTGAGCTGGTTGGCGGTGGCCTGCGCGGTGAGCGGCCCGCCGCACTGGCGGCGCAGCTCGTTGTGGATGGTGCCGTGCGGCTGGCTGGTGCGGTGGTGCCAGGCGGCCACCAGCGCGTTCAGTTCCTTGCGCAGCTCCCGCAGCTCCTGGTGGGTGACCACCGGCCGCTGCTCGGCCGGCAGCTCCAGCAGGTCGGCCTCCTCGGCGGGCTTGGTCTTGCTGCGCTGGATCTGCCGGTGCTGGCGCTTCTGGAGCAGCATCTGCACCTGGTCCGGCTCCAGCAGGCCCGGGATGCCGAGGTAGTCCTCCTCCTCCTCGCTCCCCGGGTGGGCCTGCATGCCGAACTCCATGGCGTTGTACAGCACCCGGTCGAAGACCGCTTCGGAGCCCAGCGCCTCGTAGGAGAACTCGTCGCCGCCGGCGCCGTCCGGCCCGTCGTTGGCCCGCTCGGCCTCGGCGAGCAGCCGGTCCTCCTCGTCGAAGAGGCCCTCGCCCTCCTTCTTCGGCCGGTCCAGCACGTGGTCGCGCTGGAGCTCCATCTCGTTGGCGAAGCC
This sequence comes from Kitasatospora sp. NPDC036755, assembly GCF_040636595.1. Lineage (NCBI taxonomy): Bacteria > Bacillati > Actinomycetota > Actinomycetes > Kitasatosporales > Streptomycetaceae > Kitasatospora > Kitasatospora sp. NPDC036755. Next base: position 10,023 of record NZ_JBEZUT010000146.1, on the reverse strand, counting down.
CAGCAGCAGCGGGATGGTCGGCAGGAACACCGAGGCGGTCTCGCCGCGCTTGCGGGCGCGCACGAAGCGGCCGACGGCCTGGGCGAAGAACAGCGGGGTGGAGATCGAGGTCGCGTACACCCCGACGCACAGCCGGGGCACGTCGACGCCCTCGGACACCATGCGGACGGCGACCATCCAGCGCGAGGTCCCCTCCGCGTAGTCGGAGATCCGCTTGGACGCCTCGGCCTCGTCCGAAAGCACCAGGGTGACCTTCTCGCCGCTGATCTCGCGCAGCATCTTGGCGTACGCCCGGGCCACGTTCTGGTCGGTGGCGATGACCAGCCCGCCGGCGTCCGGGATGGCCTTGCGGACCTCGGTCAGGCGCCGGTCGGCGGCCTGGAGCACGGCCGGGATCCACTCGCCCTGCGGGGACAGCGCGGTGCGCCAGGCCTGGGCGATCAGGTCCTTGGTCATCGGCTCGCCGAGCCGGGCCTCCAGCTCGTCGCCGGACTTGGTGCGCCAGCGCATGTTGCCGCTGTAGCTGAGGAAGATCACCGGACGGACGACGTGGTCGCCCAGCGCGTGCCCGTAGCCGTAGGTGTAGTCGGCGACGGACTTGCGGATGCCGTCGCTTCCGGCCTCGTAGGACACGAAGGGGATCGGGTTGGTGTCCGAGCGGAACGGCGTACCGGTGAGCGCCAGCCGGCGGGTGGCCGGCTCGAAGGCCTCGAAGCAGGCCTCGCCCCAGGACTTGGAGTCACCGGCGTGGTGGATCTCGTCCATGATCACGAGGGTCTTGCGGGCCTCGGTGCGGTTGCGGTGCAGCATCGGGTTGACCCCGACGCCCGCGTAGGTGACCACGATGCCGTGGTACTCGCGGGACAGCGGACCGGAGGAGTACGCCGGGTCCAGCTTGATGCCTATCCGCGCGGCGGCCTCGGCCCACTGCTTCTTCAGGTGCTCGGTCGGCGCGACGACGGTCACCTGCTGCACCAGGTGGTTGTGCAGCAGGTACGAGGCGAGGGTGAGGGCGAAGGTGGTCTTTCCCGCGCCCGGGGTGGCGACCGCGAGGAAGTCGCGCGGCTGCGTCTCGATGTACTTGTCCAGCGCGCCCTGCTGCCAGGCCCGCAGCTTGCCGGCGGTACCCCAGGGGGCGCGGCCGGGGAAGGCCGGGGAGAGGTGGTGCGAACCGGCGGGCGCAGCATGGCCGACGGATCGGGCGGGCGCCGACGGCTCCGGTGCGTCGGAGAACAGCGGCATCGAGGAGGCGGCGGCAGTACTCACGGTCTCCGAGGGGGATCATCGCAGGTCAGAGGCGGTTTTGCGGCCTCGCCCCGCGGTCGGGCGGCGATCGGACAACCCGCCCAGCGTACCGGTCCGGCGCCGTTCGGGCCTCCAGGCGAGGCTCCGCGCCGGGGTCGCGCGGCCGGAAATCGATGTGACCCGGATCACGTCGAATGTCTCGTGGAACCCGGTAATCACCACGGGTCCCGGGACTCTCACCAGGGTGAGGCCGCACCTACCCCACCTGCCGAAGCGCGGCCTCGCACCGAACCGAAGGGACCACCCGTGCGCACCGTCGAAGAGACCGTCCAGGCCCGCCTGATCCTCTCCCTCCACCGCTCCGTCCGGCTGCGGGTGGTGCTCTCCTACCTGCCCGAGGACCCGCTGGCCGTCCGGATGGCCTTCCCCGCCGAGTTCTCGCTGGACGAACCCGCCGAGCGCCCGGACTCCGAGGACATCGTCTGGATCTTCGCGCGCCAGCTGCTCTCGGCCGGCATCGAGCTGCCGGCCGGCGTCGGCGACGTCCACGTCCGGCCCGCGGTCGGCCGGCGCACCATGGTCGAGCTGCGGGCCCCCGAGGGCACCGCGCTGCTCCAGTTCGACACCGCCGACCTGCGCCGCTTCCTGTGGCGCAGCCGGCTGGTCGTCCCCGAGGGCGAGGAGCACCTGCACCTGGACGCCGACCGCGCGCTCGCCCAGCTGCTCGGCTGACGGGCGCCGGCGTCCGGGAGCGCGCCCGCGTTTCCGGACCGCCTCTCGTCCGCCCGCGTGGTGAGCCGTTCGCCGGCGGCAGCCGGCGGCAGCCCGGGTCCGGGGCCCGGGATGCCCGTACGGCCGTCCCCGGGCGGGTCAGCCCGACAGCTTGCGCATCAGCCGGACGCCCTGGGCGGCCGTCAGGTGCGGCAGGTACGCCTTGCCGATCGCCCTGGTGATGCCGGGCAGCGCGGCCGGGTCGGGATACGCCATGTACATCGGCCGGTACTCCGGCTGGAACTTCGCCTTGAACGCCAGCAGCGAGCGGAAGCCGTACACCGGCTCCAGCACCTTGCCCATCCAGTCCAGCATCCGCTGCAGCCCGGTGGGCTCCTCGTCCTGCCCGTTGCGGGCCAGCGGCGCGCCCGACAGGGACAGGAAGCGCGCGCCCTCCTCCTTGAAGCCCAGCGCGGCCGAGGCGATCAGGAACTCGCTGACGCCGCGGAAGCCGTCCGAGCGCCGGCGCATGAAGTCCAGCGTCCAGCCGACCGGCACGCCGTCCTCGTACACCGGCATCCAGCTGGTCAGCCCGTGCACCACCCGCTGCTCGTCCACCGCGATCAGCACCCGCACGTCCGGGTCGTCCAGCTCCTCCAGCCCGCCGAGCGTGAAGCCCATCTCCGGCAGGCCCTTCTCGGAGACCCACTCCTCGGAGATCGCCCGGATCTGCTCCCGCAGCGCGAGCGGCGCCTCGTGGTACGCCCACCACTCCGCGGAGATGCCCTGCTTGCCGGCCTTGTTGAGGGCGGTGCGGATGTCCTGCCACTTGCGGCCGGTGAAGGCCAGCTCGGGCAGCGGCACCACGGTGTCCTCGGCGACCTGCACCGAGCGCCAGCCGAGCTGCGCGGCGGCGGCCCTGGTCCCGCCGTCGACGCTGTAGAAGCACGGCGTCCAGCCGCGCGCGTCGCAGTACCGGGCGAAGCCGGCCACCGCCCGCTCCCGGTCCTCCGGCGCGCCGAACGGGTCGCCGGTGGTCAGCGCGACGGTGCCCACCACCCGGTAGGCGACGGCCGCCCGGCCGCCCTCGTCGAACCAGTAGTGGTTGCCGTCCCAGGTGGCGATGAACGAGAGCGTCCCGCCGCCGTGCTCGGTCAGCAGCGCCCGCGCCCGCGCGGCGGCCGCCGCGTCGGTGTGCAGCACCGGACGGCGGAAGACCGACAGCAGCACGGCCAGCGCGACCGCCCAGAACGCCAGCCCGCAGTACGTCTCCAGGAAGCGCGCCACCGGCCCGACCGCGATCGGGTAGTCCGGCAGCAGGTCGTTGTACGCGGGCGGCAGGAACTGGGCCGGCAGCCCGGCGACCAGCCGGCGGGCGCTGGCCCCCGGCTCGAACTCCCCGGCCACCAGGCGCCCGACCCCCACGTAGGTGGCCGCGGAGGCGAGCGCCGCGCCGCCGAGCACCAGGGCCAGCCGGCGCGTCGAGCGGCCGGACAGCCGCAGCGGGAACCGCTTGCGGGTGGCCAGCAGCAGGCCCGTGGTCAGCAGCGGCAGCAGCAGCGCCTCCACGAAGTACTGCACGACGTCCCGGCTGATCGGCCCGGCGTCCAGGTACAGCCAGCACAGCAGCGCCGCCCAGAGCAGTTCGGTGGCCACGGTGACCAGCCAGGCGAACCGCAGCCCCCGGCGCAGCCCCTCGGCGAGCACCAGCAGCAGCGCCGGGAACAGCGCGGCCATCATCCGGCCCGGGGTGTCGAAGATCCGGACGACGGCGTGCGCCCGGGCGCAGTCGTGCGCCGACAGCGCGCAGAGGTCGGCCACCTCGTCCGGGCTGAGCCGGTGCGAGAAGTACAGCTCGGAGAAGGTGTTGAACGGCCCGCTGGCGTTGTCGTACAGCGAGGCGAGCAGCGGCCCGAAGGCTGCGGCGACCAGGCAGAGCGCGACCAGCACCCGGGTCTCGGAGTGCGAGGAGCGGTGGGTGCGCAGGTGCGGGCGGCCCCGGCTGACCAGCGCGCCCAGGCCCAGCCCGGCCAGCGCGGCGGCGCACCGCTGGACGCTCTGCAGGTGGCCCACGTACAGCGTCATCACCAGCGGGACGAGCAGCACCAGCAGGTGCAGCCGGCGGCGCCAGAGCACGGTGAGCCGGTACCCGAGGAACCCGGCCAGGGCGAACAGGCCGACGCCGGGGCCGACCGAGATCTGGTCGGCCACCGAGACGGTCCACTGCTCCCCCGCCGAGGAGCCGAACGCGACCAGCGCGGTGCCCAGCAGGGTGCCGACGACCTGCCCGCCGACCAGCACCGCGAGGGTGCGCGGCCGTCCGAGCCGGTGCTCGGCGGCCGGGCCGACCAGGAGCAGCAGCAGGCTGGTGAACACGTACGAGCCGCGGCCCGAGCACCAGAGCATCGAGGTGACCGGCGCCCACCAGTGGCCCTCGGACAGCGTGGACACGCTGGTCCCGAACCGCTCCAGCAGGCGCTCCGAGGGGCCGTGGCCGAGGCTGCCGGTGGCCGCGCCGAGCAGCCAGAGCCCGGCCAGCAGGATCAGCGTCAGCGGCGCCGAGCGCAGCCAGGAGCCGACCGCCCTGGCCGCCCGGCGGACCCGCTGCGGGCGCGGCTCCGGCGTCCGGGTGACCGGGGCCCGGTCGGTGCCGCGCTCGGCCGGGCGCGGCGCGTCGGGCCCGGGCCCGCGCTGCTCGCCGACGGTGGCCAGTGCCGTCCCCGCCCCGGTCACCGGGTCAGCCCGGTCTGCTGGGCGAGCCACGGGAGCTGCGCGGCGATGCCGGGCCGGAAGACGACCCAGCCGTGGCCGCCCGGCATCAAGTCGAACTTGGCCTTCATGCCGGCCGCCTGCGCGGCCTTGTAGACCTTCTCCATCTGCGGTCTGAACTCCTCGTCGGTCTCGCCGACGACCAACGCGACGTTGGTGTCCGGGAACTTCTTTCGGGCCATCACCTGAAGCGGGTCGACCGCGTCGAACTTCTTCTCGTCACCACCGAACGCGGCCTTGACGGTCTGTTCCCGGCTGCCCAGGGTCGGTTCCTCCTGCCCGGACATGTCGAGGACGGTGCCGTAGACGTCGGGCGCGTTGACGCCGAGCTGGAGCGCGCAGGTGCCGCCCATCGAGGCGCCCCCGATCGCCCAGGACGTCCGGCCGGCGGCGACCTGGAGGTTCTGGTGGACCCACTCGGGGACGTCCACCGACAGGTAGGTCTGGGTCTTGGCGATCTTGGAGTCGAGGCAGAGCGTGTTGTTCCAGGTGGAGCCGAGCTGGTCGGGCATCACCACGATCGGCGCGAGGCCGCCGTGGTCCGCCGCGTAGGCGTCCAGAGCCTCGTTGATCTGCGCCGAGAGCACCCAGTCCCCCGGAATGCCGGGCTGACCGGTGATCATCACCACCACCGGCAGCAGCGGCCGCGGGGTGGCCTGGTAGGCGGGCGGGAGGTAGACGTACGCGTCGCGGGCCTTGAAGCCCGACTTGGTGCCGGGGATCGGCACCACCGAGACGGTGCCCTTCGCGGGCAGGTCCGCCGGGGGGCGCCAGACCTCCTCCAGCGTCTTTCCCGGCGGGGCGGCCATGGTCTGGCCCGACTTGGCGACCAGCCCGTCGGTCTTGGTCAGCCACGGCGCCAGCATCACGCGCCCGCTCGGGAACTGGCCGAAGCCGATGTTGACCTCGGAGGAGGCCATCAGCAGCACCAGGCCGCTCAGGCCCAGCGCGACCCCCCGTCGGCGCCAGGTGAGCCGGCGCATCCGGTAGCCGGCCAGGCAGAGCCCGAGCAGGGCGATGGCTATCCACCAGGTGACGTACCGGGGCGTGCCCTCCGGGAAGGGGTGCCACCAGCCGTCGACCACGGCGTCCAGCAGCCAACTGAGGGCCGCCGCCGTGACCAGCGCGGCGGGCAGTCGGACCCGCCACCAGCTCCGGCCGCGGGCGACGGCGAGCGCGAACAGCGCCGCCCAGCCGGCCGCCAGCACGGCGTGCGGAATCAGGCCCTCGGTGAGGGGCCAGTCGATCGGGTTCCAGCGGGAGGCTAGGGTCAGCGTGCTCATGCGGCTTTGCCCGGCGGGGTGGTGTCGGCCAGGAAGCCGTAGGCGACGACGTTGCCGTCGTACCCGTGCTCCTCGCTGTACGAGCCGCCGCAGGTGATCACCCGCAGCTGCGCGTCAGTGGCCTGACGGTAGACCCGATCGTCCGGGAAGTCCTTTCGGTCGTGCACTTCGATGGCGTAAAGCTGGTAGACGGCGGTGGCGCCGTCCGCCCGGGCGATCTCGATGCGATCCCCCCGACGGAGCGCGCCCAGATGATAGAAGACCGCGGGGCCGGCCTTGTTGTCGACGTGCCCTGCCAGGATCGCGGTGCCGCGCTGGCCGGGGCTGGCCCCGCCGCGGTACCAGCCCGCCAGGTTGCGGTCGGCCTCGGGCGGGGTCTGGAGGTGGCCGTCGGCGTCCAGTCCGAGCGCGGTGACCGGCGCGTCCAGCCGCACGGCCGGGATGCGGATCCGGGTCGGCGCGGACGGGCCCAGCGGCGGGACGATCGAGACCGGCGCGATCCCGGCCTGGACCTGACCGACCCCCGGCGCGGGCGGCAGGGACGCGCCCCCGTCGTGCAGCAGCCAGGCACCGAGCACCAGCGCGGCACCGGCCGCGAGGGTGCCCGGCCAGGGCCCCTTGCCCCGCTGGACGCCCATGGGCGCTCCCCTCTGCCGACGGAACCCAGCTTCCTGGGAGTTTCCTGTGAACAATTCAACCGGAACGGACTGTAAGGCACGTCCGTACGACGGTCGTATCGGCACCCGCCAATCGGCAGGGAAGACGGCCATTCCCCCGCTTTCCGTGGGCGTCCGACAGCGGAGCGCGACGGACGCCCCCCACGGGCCATCGCCGCGGGAACACGCCCGACACGACCTACCGACGGTTAAACGGACCCGATGGTTGCGGCGTTCGGGCGATCGCTCGCAACCGCGCGCTGCGCCTCTTCGACCGGCACCACCCGCGTGCCATGCTGACCCGGTTACGGGTTGTATCACCCACTTGTCCGACCGGACTCCCGCACTCCCCCACGCCGCCCACCGCCCCCACGAACGGAGTGACCATGGAAGCCCTCTCACGCCGCACCCTGCTGTCGGCCGGCGCCGCCACCGCCGCCGCCCTGGCGGCCGGCTGCGGCAGCAACCACGCCACCGGCGGGGAGCGGGTGGACGGCGCCGCCGTCCCGGCCACCGGCGCGGCCGACGAGCAGGGCAGCAGCTCCGTCCCGGCCCCCGCCCCGGCGCCCAGGCAGGAGGCCATCCTGATCGGCGACGGCTCCACCTCGGACACCGGCGCCCAGCCGCACCAGCCCGTCCCCGACCGGCTGCAGCCCGGTCAGCGCCCGCCGCAGTTCGTGGTCTTCTCCTGGGACGGCGCCGGCGAGCTCGACAACGGCCTGTTCGCCCGCTTCCGCCGGCTGGCCCAGGAGCACGACGCGAAGATGACCTTCTTCCTCAGCGGCCTCTACCTGCTGCCCGAGTCCAAGAAGGACCTCTACCGCCCGCCGCAGCACAAGGCCGGCGCCTCCGACATCGGCTACCTGAGCGACCAGCACATCCGCGACACCCTGGAGAACGTGCACGCGGCCTGGCTGGAGGGCCACGAGATCGGCACCCACTTCAACGGCCACTTCTGCGGCTCCACCGGCGTCGGCAAGTGGTCCCCGGAGGAGTGGGACAGCGAGATCCAGCAGGCGATGGACTTCGTCACGAACTGGCGCACCAACACCGGCTTCACCGACCTGCCGGCGCTGCCCTTCGACTACCGCAAGGAGCTCATCGGCAGCCGCACCCCCTGCCTGGAGGGCCAGCGCAACCTGCTGCCCACCGCGGTCAAGCGCGGCTGGCGCTACGACAGCAGCGGCAACGGCACCCAGGTGTGGCCGCAGAAGATCCAGGGCGGCGCGCTGTGGGACCTCCCGCTGCAGTCCATTCCGTTCCCCGGGCACACCTTCCAGGTGCTCTCGATGGACTACAACATCATGTACAACCAGTGCGGCCCCAACACCAAGGCCGACCCGGCGCTCTACCCGGGCTTCCAGAGCCAGGCCCGCGACGCGTACATGATGGGCTTCGACCGCACCTACAACGGCAACCGGGCGCCGTACGTCATCGGCAACCACTTCGAGGAGTGGAACGGCGGCATCTACATGAACGCCGTCGAGGACGTCCTCAGGGCGATCGCGGGCAGGCCGGAGGTCCGGCTGGTCTCCTTCCGGCAGCTGGTCGACTGGCTGGACGCCCAGGACCCGGCGGTGCTGCGCAAGCTCCAGACCCTCGCCCCGGGCCAGGCCCCGGCCGGCGGCTGGGAGGCCTTCCTGGGAGCCCCGGCGGGGGCCGGAGCCCCCGCCGCCGGCTGACCGTCAGCTCCGGGCGCGGACCCGCCCGGAGAGCAGCGCCCCCAGCAGGGTCACCCCGATGCTGGTCAGGAGCACCACCGCGAAGGCGCCGGGCGACCCGGCGCCTTCCGCCGTGTCGTGGAGGGCGGCCACCGAGCCGCCGCCCAGTGCCGCGAACAGCACCCCGGCCAGGCCGGTGAGCAGCACGTTGCCCAGCGCGTCGCTCATCTGGAGCGCGGCCGAGTTGGCGCCGGCGTCCTCCGGCGCGGAGAGCTTCATCATCAGCACGCTCACCGAGGCGATGGTCAGGCCCATCCCGAGGCCGCCGACGCCCCAGGCCACCGCGGCCACCCAGGCCGGCACCGCCGGGACGAGCACCAGCGCGGCGGCCCCGATCGCCACCGCGGTCAGTACGAAGCCGACCCTGATCAGCGCCTCGCGGTGCCGCTCGGCCCGCGGCCGCCCCTGGAGCCAGGAGCCCAGCGCCCAGGTGAGGCCGCCGCTGGTCAGGGTGAGTCCGGCCATCGTCGGCGAGAGGCCGCGCTGGGTGCGCATCATCAGCGGGATGAACGCCTCGGCGGCGAAGAAGGCCCCGGCCGACACCCCGCGCAGCAGGATCACCGCCGGCAGTCCGCGCGCCGCCCGCAGCGTCCCGGCGGGCAGCAGCCCCAGCACGGCCGGCACCAGCAGCGCCGCCCCGGCCGCCCCGGGGATCAGCCCGATCAGGTCGAGGCGCTGCCCCGCGTACTGCACGAGGCCGGCGCCGAGCGCGGCCATCGCGGCGAGCCGGGTGCGGCGGCGGTCGAACTCCCCGCCCCTGGACACCGGGTGCTCGCGCTCGGAGCGGGCCAGCGCCGGGCCCATCACGGCCAGCGGCAGCAGGATCAGCACCGGCACGGCGAGGAAGACCCAGCGCCAGCCCAGGTGCTGGGTGACGGCCCCGGCGACCAGCGGGCCGACGATCGAGGGCAGCACCCAGGCCGAGGAGAAGGCCGCGAACACGGCCGGCCGCAGCCGCTCCGGGTAGGCCCGGCCGACCACCACGTACAGCGCGACGATCACCAGCCCGCCGCCCAGGCCCTGGATCGCCCGCCCGCCCACGAACACCCACATGCCGGGCGCCGTGCCGGCCACCACCAGACCGGCGCCGAACACCGCGATGCCGGTGAACAGCGGCTGCATCGGGCCGCGCCGGTCGCACCACTGGCCGGAGACGACCAGGGCGAACAGGGTGGTGGTGAAGTAGCCGGAGAAGGCGAAGGCGTACAGCGAGAGGCCGTGCAGCTGGTCGGCCGCGTCCGGCATCGCGGTGTTGACGGCGGTCGCCTCGAAGGCGATCACCAGGACCACCGAGACGATGCCCAGGGTCAGGGCCCGGTAGCGACCGCCGAGCACCCCGCCACCGGGGTCGTCGTCGAGGGGTATCGGTACGGCATCGACCGAGGTGGGGGAGGCAGTGGTCATACCTGACATCGTAAGAGCCGTCCGCCTCGGTGACCCCTGACCCCGGTCGGTGAACGACTCGGTCCCGAGGCGTAGGCCAAGGGTCCGGCGGAGGTCAGTGGAGCACCTTGAGGCCCACCACGCCGGAGACGATCAGCAGCAGGCAGGCGATCCGGGCCATGGTCACCGCGTCCCCCAGGACGGCCATGCCGTAGACCGCGGTGCCGACCGCGCCGATGCCGACCCAGACCGCGT
>NZ_JBEZUT010000145.1:0-21080 GCF_040636595.1 Kitasatospora sp. NPDC036755 | reverse complement strand
CCAACAGCGTGGTGGTCCGAGCGTCGGGGTCGGCCACGCCCGCGCCGTAGCCGACCACGAGGTGCGCCGGGGCGTCGGCGCCCAGCGCCCGGCCGAGCGCGCGCAGCCCCGCCTCGGTGGGCAGCGGTTCCCAGCCGCGCTCGCGGCGCATCGCCTCCCGGCCGGCTTCGTCCATGGTCATGCCGCCGTCGGCCCACAGCGGCCAGCTGACGGCGACCGTACGGCCGTTGCGCTCGCCGGCGTCGACCAGCGACTGCCGGTGCCCGGCGAACGCGTCCAGGAACGCGTTGGCGGCGGCGTAGTCGGACTGGCCGGGGTTGCCGTACACCCCGGCGACCGACGAGAAGAGCACGAAGTGGTCCAGGTCGAGCTGGCGGGTGGCGGCGTCGAGGTTGAGCGTGCCGCGGATCTTCGGCGCGCCCACCGCGCGGACGTCGGCGAGGTCCTTGCGGACCAGGTACTGGTCGCGCAGGACGCCGGCCGCGTGGACGACGCCGTGCAGCGAGCCGTGGTCGCGCAGGATCGTCTCGACGGCGGCGCGGACCGCGTCGGCGTCGGCGACGTCCACCGGCAGGTAGTGCGCGTCGACGCCGTCGGCGCGCAGGTCGGCGAGCGAGCCGGTGGCGGCGCGGCCGCTGAGCACCACCGTGGCCCCGGCCCGGCCGAGGTAGCGGGCCAGGTGCGGGCCGAGGCCGCCCAGGCCGCCGGTGACCCAGTACACGCCGCCGGTCCGCAGCTGCGGGACGGCGGGGCCGTCCCCGAGCGGCGCCGCGACGGGCTCCAGCACCTGCCGGACCCCGTCGGCGCGGCGGCGGACCTCGCTGTCGGAGCCCCCGTCGGAGCACTCCTCGTCGACGATCCGCTCGACCGTGGCCCGGTCCGCGCCCTCCAGGCCGTCGACGCGCACCACGCGGCCGGAGACCAGCGGGTTCTCCAGGGCCACGGTACGGAACAGGCCCGCGAGCGGCCGGTGGAAGTGCGCCGGGACCCGCCCGTCGACCAGCACCACGAACCGGTGCTCGGTGGTGGGGCGGGTGAGCAGCAGCTCCCGGACGGCGGCGAACACCGTGTCCGTCACGGCTTCGATGCCGTCGGCCGGGGCCGCCGGGGTGACGCCGGGCAGTTCCGGGGTGTGCGGGGTGCGGGCCGGTCCGCCCGGGGCGGCCGGCCGGTCCGTCCACCGGGTGGTGGCGGTGACGACGTGCGGGCCCGTGCCGGTGGCGCGCTGGGTGAGGCCCCGGATCGTGGCGTGGACGGCGCCCTCGCCGTCGCACAGGTCGATGTCGAAGGTGGCCGCGGCGCCCGAGCCGCCGGTGCGCCTGACCCACGCCCAGCTCTCGGCCGGGCACGGCCGGTGGACCACGGCCTCGTCCAGGGCGAGCGGGAGGGTCGGCCCGGCGGTGTCCGCCATCAGCGCGACGGAGACCTGGAAGGCCGCGTCCAGCAGGCTCGGCGGCAGCCGGTGTCCGCCGTCCCCGGGTTCGGTCGGCCGGATGCGGGCGAGTGCCTGGTCGGTGCCGGTGCGCAGTTCCCGCAGCGCGCGCATGGCGGGGCCGTACTCCAGGCCCTGGGCGCGCAGCCGCCGGTCGACGGAGTCGGGGTCGGCCCGGTCGGGGCAGGCGACGCGCAGCGCGTCCAGGTCGAGCGGGGCCGGCGGTGCGGGCGGGACGAGCTCGGCGTGGCCGGTGCCGTGCTCCGAGCCGTCCTGGCGGAACGCGACGGCGATCCCCCGTTCCCCGGGCGTCAGTTCGACCCGGACCTCGACGGGCTCCCGCTCGACGGTGATCGGCCGCAGCCAGGCCAGGTCGTGCAGCCGTACGTTCCCCGTGCCGGTGGCCGCGAGTTCCACGGCGGCCCTGGCCATCTCGACGTAGGCGGCGGCGGGCAGCACCCGCCGGCCGCCGACGCGGTGGTCGTCGAGGAAGGGCTCGGCGCCGGTGAAGGTCGAGGTGTAGCGCTGTTGCCCCAGGTCGGAGGTGTTGCGGTGGACGAGGGGGTGCAGCTGCCCGGCGCCGGTACCGGCGGGGGCGGAGGGCTCCGGCACGCGGTACCAGTGCCGGTCGCGGGCGAACGGGTAGGTGGGCAGCCGCACCCGGTGGGCGCCGGGCAGCTGCGGCCACCGGGCGTCCCCGCCGTCCAGCCAGTCGGCGACCGCCGTCATGAGCTCGGGTCCGGCGCCGGCGGGGTTGGCGCTGCCGCCCGTCGGGAGCTCGCCGGACGCCAGCGGTTCCAGCGCGGCGACGAGCTGTTCCCGGTCGGAGACGACGAGCGCGGCCCGGGCCGCCAGCGGTTCGCGGCCCACCCGCAGGGTGTGGGCGATGTCGGCCGGCGACTGGTGCGGCCGCAGCGCGGACTCCGGCGCGAGCAGGTGCTCCCGCAGCAGCCCGGCGAGCACGCGCAGCCGCTCGGGGTCGCGTGCCGACAGCGGCACGACGTAGGGGCCCGGCGTGTCGGGCGACGCGGCGCGCGGGGCCGGTTCCTCCAGCAGGACGTGGGCGTTGGTCCCGCCGAATCCGAAGGAGCTGACGCCCGCCCGGCGGGGCGCGTCCGTCCCGGCCGGCCAGGGGCGGGTCCCGGCCACCACGTAGAAGGGGGTGCCGTCCAGGTTGATCAGCGGGTTCAGGGTCTCGAAGTTGACGGTCGCGGGCAGCACCCCGGCCGCCATGGCGGCGACGACCTTCACCACGCCCGCCACCCCGGCGGCGGATTCCAGGTGCCCGATGTTGGTCTTGACCGAGCCGATGCCGGTGGTGCCCGGGGTGGGCTCGGTGCCGGCGGCCCGGTGCAGGTTCCGGAAGGCGCGCTTGAGGCCGACGACCTCGATCGGGTCCCCGACCGGGGTGCCCGGCCCGTGCGCCTCGATGTAGCCGACGGTTCCGGGGGCGACGCCGGCCCGGGTGTGGACCTCCTCGATCAGCGCGGCCTGGGCGGCCGGGCTGGTCACGGTCAGCGAGTTGGTCCGGCCGCCGTGGTTGGTGCCGACGCCCTTGATCACCCCGTGGATAGGGTCGCCGTCCTCGAGCGCCCGGGCGAGCGGTTTGAGCAGCAGGACCGCCCCGCCCTCGCCGCGGACGAACCCGTCGGCACCCTGGTCGAAGGCGTTCGCCCGGCCGGTGGGCGAGAGCATGCCGGCCTTGCTGAAGGCCACGAAGTGCTTCGGGGACCAGCACAGGTTCACGCCGCCGGCCAGGGCCAGGTCGCAGTCCCCGTTGTTCAGCGCCGTGACGGCCTCGTAGACGGACACCAGGGAGCTGGAGCAGGCGGTGTCGTTGGCGATGCTCGGGCCGTGGAGGTCGAAGTGGTACGAGAGCCGGTTGGCGATGATCGAGTAGGCCGTGCCGGTCGGGAAGTAGGCGTCGGTCGGTACGTCGTCGCGCTCGATCAGTTCGGCGTAGTCGGCGTGGCAGACGCCCATGAAGACGCCGGTGCGACTGCCGGCGAGTTCGCCCGCCCGGTATCCCGCGTCCTCGATCGCCTTCCAGGCGAGTTCGAGGGCGAACCGCTGTTGCGGATCCATCGTCTCGGCCTCGCGCGGGGAGATGGCGAAGAAGGCGGCGTCGAAGCGGTCCGCGTCCTCGATGAATCCGGCCCAGACGCTGTTGGTCCGTTCGCCGCCGCTGCGCGGGTCGCCGAAGTAGCGTTCCTTGGACCACCGTTCGGCCGGGACCTCGGTGATCAGGGAGCGTCCGGCGGCGAGGTGGTCGAAGAGCGTGGCGAGGGTGTCGGCCCCGGGGAAGCGCAGGGCGAGCCCGATGATGGCCGTGTCGTCGGTGGTCACCGGGCCTCCTTGCCGGTCCGGACGGCGTGACGCCGGTCCACGGTCACCTTCAGGTCGAGCGCCTCGGTTCGGGTCGTGCCGGCCCGGCCCGCGCCGTCGAGCACGAACTGCCGGTGGAGCACGGCGGTGGTGAGCAGGTAGACGAAGGCCTGGTCCTCCTTGGTGCTCACCTCCTCGGCGGGCGACTCCATGATCCGGTCCGTCAGACGCCGGGCGAACCGCTGGTCCAGGAAGTCGAGCTTGCCCAACTCGGCGTCGGACAGGAGGAGTTCCAGATAGTCCGGGCGGCGCTCGGTGAACGCCTCGCTGCCCGGAGCGCGGTAGGGCTGCTTGGGGCGGCCGGTGGTCCAGGCCGGGAGCTCGGCGCGGAACGCCTTCTTCAGCACGGCTTTCTCGTTCCACCCGTCGTCGAAGCGGAGGTTGACGGAGGAGGCGGCTCGGACCACCGCCGGGTCGAGGAACGGGCAGCGGTTCTCCACGCTGTGCGCCAGCGCGACGCGTTCGCCCTGGGTCGAGAGCAGGAACCCGGGCAGCAGGGTCTTGTACTCCAGCCACTGGGCCTTCTGCACCGCGGACATGGCCTGGTAGCCAGGGGTCCGGGCGACCAGGTCGAGCAGGTCGGCGAACGGGTCGTCCCGGGAGGCGATCAGCCGAGCCGCGAACCGGCCGTTCTGGTAGCGCAGTTCGTGGGAGAACAGGCCGGGGAGCCGCTCGGTGGCGAACTGCTGGTACAGGCCGAGCAGATGGCTCTGGTGGGCCGGGCCGAAGTGCTCCAGCTCCGGGTGCAGGGTGGCGAGGCCGGCCCGCCGCGCGTCGTCCGTGAGCTCGTGCCAGCGTTCGCGCAGCATGGTCTCGCGGAACAGCGAGTAGCCGAGGAAGGCCTCGTCGGAGCCCTCGCCGCTGAGCACGGTCTTGACGCCGGCGTCGCGGACGTGGCGGGAGAGCAGGAACATCGGGACGAAGGACGTCCGGAAGGCGGGCACCTCGGCGTGGTACACCGCCGCGGGGAGGTTGTCGGCGATGTCCGCGCGGGTGACCGGGAGGGCGGAGTGCAGGGTGCCCAGGTGATCGGCGACCAGGAGCTGGCTGTCGGACTCGTCGAAGTGCTTGTCCCGGAAGGCCACCGAGAAGGTGCGGACCCGGTGCCCGGACAGCCGGGTGGCGAGGGCGGTCACCACGGAGGAGTCGAGACCGCCGCTCAGGTAGACGCCGACCTCCACGTCGGAGCGCAGCCGCAGCTCCACCGCGGCGCGCAGGCTCTCCCGGACGAACTCGACCGCCTCGCGCTCGGTGCCGTCGAAGCCCGGGACGTCGAAGGAGAGTTCCTCGTAGGCGCGCAGTGAGCGCCGGTCGCCGTCGATCTCCAGGAACGAGCCCGTCGGCAGCTGGCGGACGCCGACGAACGGCGTGCGGTCGGGCAGTGGCGTCCACACCGCGTAGATCGCGGCCAGGTCCTTGGGGGAGAGCTCGAAGCGGAAGCCGGGGAAGGCACCGAAGGCCTTGGCCTCGGAGGCGAACAGGAGGGCGCCGTCGTGCTCGGCGTAGTACAGCGGGCGCTTGCCGTAGCGGTCGCGGGCCAGGACGAACCGGCCGGTCACGGTGTCCCTGATCGCGAGCGCGAACGGGCCGTTGAAGCGGGCGAAGCAGTCCGGTCCCCACTGGATCCAGGCCTGCAGGGCGACTTCGGTGTCGGAGTGGTCGGTGCGGAACGGGCGGCCCAGGGCCTCCAGTTCCGCGCGCAGTTCGACGTGGTTGTAGATCTCGCCGTTGAAGCAGATCCAGTGGCGCTCGGTCGGGTCCGACATCGGCTGCGCGCCGTCGGCGGGATCGACGATCGCCAGCCGTACGGCTCCCATCGCGAGCCCGTCGTCCAGGTAGTAGCCGGCCTGGTCCGGCCCGCGGTGGCGGATGGCGGAGAGCATGGAGGTGATGACCTCGGTGGTCGCTCCGGACCATGGTGGGTTCGCGAGGAACCCGGCGATTCCGCACATGACAGTCCCCTCGGCTCTCGGCTCAGTTCTCGGCGAGCTTCTTCTGGATGAACGCGTCGATCGCGTTGAGCGAAACGAGGACGTCCATGAGGATCTCGTCGCTGTCGAGGACCACGGAGAACTCGGATTCCAGGAATTTCATCATCCGGACGTAGCCGAAGGAGTCGATCACGCCGGCCTTGAACAGGTCGGTGTCCGGGGTGATCTCGTCGTCGAATTCGAAGAGGAAGCGTTCTTCCAGGTACGTCCGGATCGTGCCGGTCGTCGTTTCCATCGTTCAGGCTCCAGACGTGATTTTGTCGACCATGCGGGTGAGGGCGGTGCCCCCGATCTCGGTGAACTCGACGGCGGCGTCGGCTTCGAGGAGACTTCGTACGCAGTCGGTCCAGCGCACCGGGGCGACGAGCTGTTCGGCCAGCAGCCGGGCGGTGTCCTCCGGGCGGTGCGGCCGGGCGGTGACGTTGGAGACCACGGGCGTCACGGGCGCGGCGAAGGTGAATCCGGTGAGGAACTCCGCGAACCGCACCCGGGCCGGCTCCATGTAGCGGGAGTGGAAGGGCGCGCTCACCTTCAGCCGCGCCACCCGGATCCCCTGCTTCTCCAGGCAGTCGACCGCGGCGGCCAGCACCGGGGGAGTGGCCGCGATGACGAGTTGTGACGGGGTGTTCAGGCCGGCGATGTCGACCCCGTCGACGCCGTGGTCGGAGAGGATCCCCAGCAGGCGCTCCTCGGGGGTGTCCAGGACGGCGGCCATGCCGCCGTCGGAGGCCGCGGCCATCAGCGCGCCGCGCTCGGCGACCAGCCGGAGCCCGGTCTCGAAGTCGAAGACCCCGGCGGCCAGCAGGGCGTTGTACTCGCCGAGGCTGTGCCCGAGGTACACGTCCGCCGGGCGGTCCTCCCGGTGGACGTGTTCGAAGGCGTGCAGGGCGTTGACGACGAAGATCGCCGGCTGGGTGTACTCGGTGCGGGAGAGCAGACGGTCGGGGTCCCGGGTGCACAGGGCGGCCAGGTCGTATCCCAGCAGGTCGGAGGCGTACCCGACCAGTCCCGGATAGCGTTCGAGGACCTCGGCCCCCATTCCCTTGTGCTGGCTTCCCTGACCGGCGAAGAGCATGGCGAACACGGCATTCCTCCGGCGTGTGTCGCGTGGATGAGGGGGTGGGGCGGAAGGGGTGTGCCGCGGCGTCACAGACAGCTGGCCGGGACCACCGTCCTGAGCACGTTCAGGACCGCCCGGCCGCGCCGGTCGAGGGTGAGGCCGGGCGCGGCGGCCACGCCGAGCGACGCGGTCGGCGCGTCCTCGGCGAGTTCCACCGGGCGGATCCGGCCGCCGTCCGGCGCCGTGGCCCGGTGGGCGCGCTGGTGGACCAGGGCGAAGCCGCACCCGGCGGCCACCAGGCCGCGGACGGTCTCCGGTCCGGCCGCGGTGATCACCGGCGGCAGCGGAACACCGGCGTCGGCGAAGAACTTCTCGAAGTGGAGCAGCAGCGGAGGGTCGTCGAGGGCGACGAACGGTCGCTCCGCGAGCTCGGCCAGGCGGACGGGGCCGCCGCGGCCGCAGGGGTCGTCGTCCGCGAGCAGTGCCCGCATGGGCAGCTCGGCCAGCGGGACGAAGCGGGCGTCACCGCTCAGGAAGTCGTAGGTGACGGCCAGTTCGCACTGCCCCTCCCGGAGCAGTGCCAGCAGCCGGTCGGCCGGCTCCTCGCGGGTGGCCAGCCGCAGGCCGGCGTGCCGTTCCGCGGCGATCCGGTGGGTCCGGGGGAGCAGCAGCGGTGCGACCGGGGCGAGGAACCCGAGTCCGAGCCGGCCCTCGACGCGGCCGGCCAGCGCGTCCCCCTGTTCCTGGAGGCTCCTGGCCTGGCCCAGCAGCGCGCGGGCGCCGAGCAGCAGGTGCCGTCCGTTGGGGGTGAGGGTGACACCGCGGGCGTGGTGGCGGAGCAGGAGTTGCACGCCGAGTTGGCGTTCCAGCCGCATGATGGCCGAGGAGACGGTCGATTGCGAGGCTCTGAGCTTCTCGGCCGCTTCCGAGATGTTGCCGAGTTCGGCCGATTCCACGAAGTAGCGCAGCTGCGTGAGGCTGAAGTCCAGGCGGTCGGTCATTCTTCACGTCCGGAGAAGTCTTCTGGGGTGATCGGATCGTGGGGTGCGGTTCGTGCGCGGCTCCGGTCGTGTCAGGCCGGGTGTGCGTCGTGCCGGGAGCGTCTCGGCGCGCGGGGCGCGCTTTCGGCGCCGGGACGGCGGAACTCCGGTCGACGGGACCGGTCGTGCGGGAGCGATGGCGACATGGCGGAACCCTTCGCTGGTTCGGGAGCGAGGAGGCGGCTGTCGAGCGGTGTCGCGGGAAAAAATTCGTGTCGTGAGCATGTCAGACACGTAAAAAGCGCAGTCCCGAGGGGTTTCGGGTCGAGCGCGGGGAAGGGTGCACACGGAACGAAGTGCTTCGCTCACCTTAGGCGACAGGCCGACCGCCGAACAAGGTCGCCTTGGGGCCGGGATGTGAGGAACTCGCGAGTGCGTCCGGTGGCACGGGTTCCGGTCGTGGGGCGGCCCCGGCCCGGCACTCCGGGGCTCCTCCGGTGCCGCCGCCGCCCCCGGTCCGCCCCGCGGAAACGGCGAACGGCCCGCCCGGTGTCGGAAGGACACCGGACGGGCCGCGTACGCACCCGAGCAACCCCTGCGCGTCAGTGCACCAGCACCGGCACGTCGTTCTCCTTCGCCGCGCCCGTGCCCGAGCCCGCCGCGGCGTCCGGCCGGCCGGCGTTGACGAAGGTGAAGGCGACCGCGCCGGCCGCCACCAGGATCCCGAAGGACACCCAGATCGCGGTCGAGAAGCCGTGCACCATGCCCTGGAACTGCAGCGCCTTGGCGGCTTCCGGCGAGGCGACCGCGGCGGTGGCGTGCGAGGCCAGCCAGCCCGTGGTCGCGCTGGCCGCGATGGTGTTCAGCAGCGCGGTGCCGATGGCGCCGCCGACCTGCTGCGAGGTGTTGACCATCGCCGAGGCGACGCCCGCGTCGCGCGGCTGGACGCCGTGCGTGGCGAGGCTCATGGCCGGCATGAACGCGGTGCCCATGCCGAGGCCCATCAGGACCAGGCCCGGCAGGATCAGCGCCGGGTAGGAGGTGTCCAGGCTGATGTGGGTCAGCAGGAACATGCCGATCGAGGCCACCAGGAAGCCGGGCGCCATCAGGTAGCGGGCCGGGACCTTGGTCATCAGCCGGGCGCCGATCTGGGTCGAGCCGGTGATCATGCCGGCCACCATCGGCAGGAAGGCCACGCCGGTCAGCACCGGGCTGTAGCCGAGCACGATCTGCAGGTAGTAGGTCAGGAAGAGGAACAGACCGAACATGCCGATCACGGCCATGCCCAGCGACAGGTACACCCCGCCGCGGTTGCGGTCGAGCACCACGCGCAGCGGCAGCAGCGGGGCCTTGACCCGGCGCTCCACCAGCACGAAGGCGGTCAGCAGCACGGCGGCCGCGACGAACAGCCCGATGGTGCTGCCGGAGGACCAGCCGTCGGACTCGGCACGGGTGAAGCCGTAGACCAGCGCGACCAGGCCGGTGGTCACCAGCAGCACGCCGGGCACGTCCAGCTTGTTGCGGTTGCGGCCCTCGGCGGGCTCGCGGATCACCAGCACGGCGCCCACGGCGGCCACGATGGCGAACGGGATGTTGACGAAGAAGGTCCAGCGCCAGTTCATGTACTCGGTGAGCAGGCCGCCGAGGATCAGGCCGATGGCGCCGCCGCCACCGGCGATCGCCCCGTAGATGCCGAAGGCCTTGGCGCGCTCCCTGGCCTCGGTGAAGGTCACCGCGAGCAGCGAGAGCGCGGCGGGCGCGAGCAGTGCGCCGAACACGCCCTGGAGCGCGCGGGCGCCGAGCAGCATCGCGGTGTTGGCCGCGGCGCCGCCGAGCGCGGAGGCGAGGGCGAAGCCGGTCAGACCGACGATGAAGGTCCGCTTGCGGCCCCAGAGGTCCGCGATCCGGCCGCCGAACAGCAGCAGGCCGCCGAAGGCCAGCGCGTAGGCGGTGATCACCCACTGGCGGTTGCCGTCGGAGATGCCCAGGTCACGCTGCGCGGACGGCAGGGCGATGTTCACGATGGTCGCGTCGAGGACGACCATCAGCTGGGCGAGGCCGATGAATATCAGCGCCTTCCAGCGCCGGGGATCGGGCAGCGTCGCCGGTCGGGCGTCGGTTTGAGGCATGGGGGTACTCACTTCACGGTGCGTGTGGTGTGCGTGAACGGTTGGCGTGAACGGTCAAGTTCCGTACGGGAACGGCATGTTGCCGTACGGCGAACGTTCAGCGGTGGTGTGCGGGAGAGGTGCGGGAGAGGTCGGTGGAACGGCGTGCCGGAGCGCGACGGGGCGCGGCCGGCCGGTCGGTACTGGTGGTCGGTCAGTTCTGGGGCTGGAAGTCCTCGAAGGTCGCGGCCCGGCCGGGCAGGGCCGATCGGGCCGGCGCGTGAAGGCCGTCCAGGAAGATCTGCAGGTGCCGGTGGACGAACTCGTCGTGCAGCCGGCAGGCGGTGTTCGGCAGCGGGCGGGTCAGCTGGCTCATCGCGATGAACAGGTCACCGTTCTCGACGTCCGGCCGCAGCTCGCCCGCTGCCCGGGCGCGCTCCATCAGGCCGCCGACGGCGGCCTGCAGGCGCTCCCGGATCTCGGTCAACTCCGGGTCGTACGGGTCGACGTGGGTGCTGAACAGGGTGCAGAGCCCGCCGACCTTCTCCCCGACGGACGCGTGCACGAACCGCTGGAGAGCGTTGAACGGGCCGTCGCCGTCAGGAGCGTCCGCCTCCGCCGTCGCCGTCTCGGCGAGGGCGAGGACGCGGTTCTTGACGAGCACCGCCACCTCGTGGATCAGTGCCACCCGGTCCGGGAAGTTCCGGTACAGCGTGGCGTTGCCGACCCCCGCCCGCTTCGCGATCTCGTCCAGCGGCGCGTCCGCACCGTGCTCGACGAACGCGTCCCGGGCCGCCAGCACGATCCGCTCCCGGTTCCGGCTCGCGTCCGCACGCAACTTCGGCGTACGCGCGCTCCCCGCGGGGCGGACCGACTCGGCGGTGGTGGTCACGACGACTGCTCCTCATCAGGATACCGGGGAAATTCTCCCCGCTTCTTCCAACGTACTCGCAAACGGGGAATCCGTCCCCGGAATTTCCCCCGCCACTGTGACCTGCGTCACCTGTGGGTGGTCGGGCCCTGCTCGGCTACGGTCGGGACCGGACGGCCCGTAGCCGCTCGCCTTCGGGAAGACCGTCCGCCTGCCCGAGCCCGTGGGCATCGTCCTGGAGACGGAGCCCCTGAAGAACTGGGTGCGCTGATCCCGGGCATGGCTTCCCCGGGGAGGTACGGGTCTCCGCCTAGGCTGTGGGCGTCCCGGGCGGCCGGTGGGCCGTCGGAGTCGGGAGGGGCCCGGCGGCCGGGCGGGTGGAGGAGGTTCGCGATGGGCAGCGGTGAGACGGTCGCCAGGGTGCGCTGTGTGGCGGCCGTACCGTGCTGGGTGAGCCTGATGGCCCGGAGTCCGGAGGACGCCGAGGAGTTCTACGGGCCGCTGCTCGGCTGGGAGTTCGAACCCGGACCGGACCGCTTCGGCCCGTACGCGCACGCGGTGGCCGGGGGAGAGGCGGTGGCCGGGCTGGGCGTCGCCGGGGTCGGCGCGATCCCGCTCGCCTGGACCGCCTACTTCGGGACGGAGAGCGCCGATGCCGCCGCCGACGCGGTGCGTGAGCGCGGCGCGACCCTGGCGGTCGGCCCGCTGGCCTTCGACGCCGGCCGGGTGGCCTTCGCGGCGGACCCGGCGGGCGCGGCGTTCGGCATCTGGGAGGGTCCGCCGGGCCGGGCCCGGAAGCTGGACGTGCCCGGGGCGCCGGTCTGGATCGAGCTGCGCACGCCGGACCCGTTCGCGGCGGCGCTGTTCTACGGCGAGGTGTTCCGCTGGGACGGCCGCGATCCGGAGCGCTTCGACGTCCGCTGGGAGCACGACCGGGTGGTGCTGCGCGCCGAGGGCCACAGCGTCGCCGCGCTGGCCAGGGAGCAGGCCTCCGGTCCGGCCGGGACGCCGCCGCACTGGGAGGTGTCCTTCTCCGTGCCCGACACCGACCGGGCGGTGGCCCGGGCCGTGGAGCTGGGCGGCGGGGTGCTCGGGCCGGCCTTCGACTCCCCGTACGGGCGGGTGGCCCGGCTGCGGGACCGCGAGGGCGCCCGGTTCGCGGTGATCAGCCCCAAGGGCTGACCGGGGCGGCGGTCCCAAGGCCCGGCCCGGCGCGGAAGGATCGGCCCCGGCGTCCCGGCGTCTCGGCGTCTCAGGGGGTGTCCAGCTCGGCCCGTTCCGCCCGCAGCCGGTCGCCGAGCGCGGTGCGGGCGGCCGCGGGCAGGGCCTTGCGGGCGGCCGGGAAGAGCTGCTTCTCCTCGCCTCGCAGGTGCCGCCGCAGGGTTTCGGCGAGGCCGCGCAGCAGCGTGTCGAAGGCCGGGTCGGCCGGTTCGAGCCCCTGGAGGTCGGCGAGGTACTGGCCGATCGCCAGGTGGTCGTGGATGCTGCGGAAGACCAGGGCCCCGCCGTCGGGCACGTCGTGCTGTACCGCGGGGAAGAGGTGTTCCTCCTCGTCGGCGCAGTGGGTGAACAGCAGGTCGGTCAGCCGGGTCAGCAGTGCGCCGCGCCCGGGGTCGTCGGCCGGTGCGGCCTCGATCCGGTCGAGCAGCTCGGTGACCGCCCGGTGGTCGGCGGTGAACTCGCCGAGGATGTCAGGCCTGCGGCTCATGGCCCGCCCGCCTCTCGCACGGAAGACTCCCCCCGCCGTCTTCCAGTATCCGGCGCCGGGGTGCCCGTCCGGAGGTGCGGCCGGCCGCCCACGGGGCGGTACGCCCGGTCACCCTCCGTCGCGCCGCCCGGTGAGGGCGAGCAGCCGGGTCTGCGGGGCGGCGTCCGCGGGCACCGGCAGCGGCGGGTCGAAGAGTCCGCTGCCGGAGAGGTCCCCGTACCCGGCGAACTCGCCGAGCGCGAATTCGACGAGTTCGTCCGGGAGCCGGGTGAGCCGTCCGATGCCCTCGGCGAGGTCCCAGGAGTGGATCACCAGGTCGGTGGTGAGCTGGTCCAGGTAGTACTGCCCCGAGGTGTCCGCGAAGGAGAGGTGGACGGTCAGCTCGGTGGAGCCGGGGACGGCCCAGGCCTCCCGGGCGGCCTCGGCGGCGTCGGTCCAGGCGGTGACCGGGTCGTCGCCGAGCACGTCGCCGTCGAAGCGTTCGCCGACCTCTCCGATGGTGGCGCCCATCAGCAGTTCGGGCACCCAGAGCTGCTCGCCGGTGAGGTGGTTGACCAGGTCGCGGACGGACCAGTCGCTGCACGGGGTGGGGGAGTCCCACTGGCGGGGGGTGACGAGCCGGACGCGTTCGCCGAAGGCGGCCAGCGCCTCGGTGTACGGGGTGTCGGTGCGCGCTTCCCGTCGGGGGTTCCTTTGTCGGGCCATGCCTCCACCCTCTCCGGCCCGGGCGGCCCCCGCGAGTCGCCGACGAACCGTCAGTTGTTCAAATTCGAACTTCGGGGTACGGTCGACGAGCGGCGGTTCAAATTTGAACAATGGCGCCGGGTGACGACCCGGCCCGCCGCACCACCACACCCCATGACCGTGTCCGGCCGTGCCGGACGACGACCGCACCCCGATCGATGGAGACGCGCATGCCGAGCAGCAGCCCGAGCACGACCGCCGCCACCACCCCCGTCAGCCCGGCCCGGGACACCGCCGGGCCCGCGACGACTTCCCCGCACGCCTACGACGTCGGACTCCTGCTCCTGCGCCTGGCCCTCGGCCTGACCATGGCCGCGCACGGCAGCCAGAAGCTGTTCGGCTGGTTCGGCGGCGGCGGGATCGACGGCACCGGTCAGTTCTTCACCATGAGCGGCTACCCGGCCGGCACCGCCATGGCCGTGGTGGCCGGTCTCACCGAGACGCTGGGCGGACTCGCCCTCGCCGTCGGCCTGTTGACCCCGCTGGCCGGTGCCGCGATCGTCGGCACGATGGTCAACGCGCTGGCCGTCACCTGGGGCGGCGGCTTCTTCGCCCCGAAGGGCAGCGAGTACGAGCTGCTGCTGACCGCGGCCGCCGCCGCGCTCGCCCTGACCGGCCCCGGCCGCTACGCCGTGGACCGCTTCCTGCCGGTGCTGCGGGCGCACCGCCTGGCGTACGGCGCGGCCGCCGTCGTGGTCGGCCTGGTGACGGCGGGTGTGATCCTGCTGCTCCGCAAGTAGCCCCGGACGCACCCGGAAAGGGCACGGCGACGATGTGTCGCCGTGCCCTTCCGGCATTTCGGCTGGGTAGGCCTCGGGTAAAGGTCTTCACAATGTTGTGTGATGTGTGCAATGGTACATGTCACATCCCCACTTCCGTGACGAAACCGCCCCACGGTGTCGTCGCGGACGGTCCTCGCTCCCCCGCAGGCCGCGCCCCAAATCGCGGCCGTCGACGGCCCGGAGGCCCCCACGTGAATGGCCAGCGCTTACTGCGAGTCCCGCGGTTGGCAAGACTGTTGACGCTCGTCCTGTCCCTGTTCCTGGCGGTCGGCCTGTTCGCCCCGCAGACCCAGGCCGCCACCCCCGCCGCTCCCACCCCCGGCGGGGCGACCCCCACCGGCACGCCCGCCGGCACGGCGCCCGCCCACCTGGCGCCGCCGCCCGCGATCGGCGAGAGTCGCACCGACACCGCTCCGGCGAAGCCGGACGGCCGCAAGCGGCTCAGCCCGGAGGACCTCGTCCCCCAGTCGCCGACGGCCCCGCTCACCGGCCTGTCCGCGGCCGAGCAGCCGCAGGCCAAGGCCTTCGGCCTCGGCGCGGCGGCCGAAAAGTCCTGTACCGTCGGCGACTTCACCAGCCGGACCGGCGGCGCGCTGGTCCAGCAGATCAAGTCCGTCGACCTGGAGTGCGTCAACTCGCTCTTCAAGATCGGCCGCGGCGACGCCGCCAACGCCTTCCGCGAGTCGCAGATGACCACCGTGGCCAACGCGGTGCGCGACGCCGCGCGCAGCTACCAGGGCGACAACAGCGCGTCGATCTCGCAGCTGATGCTCTACCTGCAGGCCGGCTACTTCGTGCAGTTCTACAACGCCGACGTGGTGGGCCCGTACAGCGGCAACCTGAAGAACGCCGCGCGCGCCGCGCTGGACGCCTTCTTCGCCAACTCCCGTACGCGGGACATCACGTCGGACAACGCCGGACCGCTCGCCCGGGCGACCACGCTGATCGACAGCATCAAGGACAGCGCCCGCTACCTGCCCGTCGCCAAGCGCCTGCTGACCGACTACGACAGCGCCACCTGGAACCCGACGGGCATGGTCCACGCCATGACCCCGGTGCTCACCCAGCTGTTCGCCGGGCACTGGGAGGCCGACTTCCTCCCGGCCGTCAAGGCCGACCCGACCGTGCTGGACGCGCTCTACACCTTCATCTCCCGCAACCAGGGCCTGCACGGCGGCCCCTACGCGCGGACGGTCTACGAGGCCACCAACGAGCTGACCCGCTTCATGCAGTACCCGGAGCTGCTGCCCAGGCTGCGCCCCTACGCGCGGACCCTGGCCCAGCAGTCCTCCCCGAGCGGCCCCACCATGTACCAGCGCGGCTCGGTGGCGCTGGCGGTGAACTGGTGGGACAAGGCGGGCTGTTCCTACTACGGCACCTGTGACGACCCGGCGAGGTTCAAGGCCGCCAACCTGACGGTGAAGCACACCTGCAGCCCGAGCATCACCATCCTGGCCCAGGCGCTGGACAGCGCCCAGCTGGCCACCGCCTGCGCGAGCCTGAACGGCCAGGACGCGTACTTCCACGCCGTGGCCAAGGACAGCGGGCCGGTCAAGGACGACAACAACGGCACGATCGAGGTGGTGAACTTCCACTCCTCGCTCGACTACCAGGTGCTCGCCGCGGTCATCTACGACATCAACACCAACAACGGCGGGATGTACCTGGAGGGCGAGCCGGACAAGGCCGGCAACCAGCCGCGCTTCCTCTGCTACGAGGCCGAGTGGGCCCGTCCGTCCTTCGAGATCTGGAACCTCAACCACGAGTACACCCACTACCTCGACGGCCGGTTCAACGTGTACGGCGACTACGATGCCGGCCAGGTGCAGCCGATCGACTGGTGGGTCGAGGGCTTCGCGGAGTTCGTCTCCTACTCCTACCGCAACCTCGTCAACGACGGTGCCATCGCGGTGGCCCCGCGGCACACCTACAAGCTGAGCGAGCTGTTCGACACCGTCTACGCCAAGAGCGACCAGGACCGGGTCTACCGCTGGGGCTACCTGGCCGTGCGCTACATGCTGGAGCAGCACCGCTCGGACCTGGACGCCGTCCTCGCCAAGTACCGCACGGGTGACTGGGACGGCGCCCGCGCCATCCTGAAGACCACCATCGGCACCCGCTACGACGCGGACTTCGACGCCTGGCTGACCGCGTGCGCGGCCGGCGCCTGCGCCACGAACACCCCGGGCGGGCCGCAGCTGCCGGAGTGCGCGGGCGGCGACCTGCGGAAGCTGGACGCCAACTGCGTGCGCGGCAACGTCGCGGCGACTACCGGGAACTACGCCCACTTCTACGTCTGGGTGCCGCAGGGCACCAAGCAGCTGAAGGTCACCAGCAAGGGCGGCACCGGCAACGGCGACCTCTACTACAACCCGGGCAGCTGGGCCTACACCAACGCCTACACCGCGCGTTCGGCGGGCCCGGACAACTCCGAGACGCTGACCGTCACCGACCCGCCGTCCGGTGGCTACGTCTTCTTCAGCCTCTACGCCAAGGACGGCTTCAGCGGGGTGAGCGTCACGAGCGAATTCTGAGCCGGGAACGGCAGGAGGACAGGTGACCGCCCCGGGCGGAGCGCTTCGGTGCCCCGCCCGGGGCGGGTCCGTTGGTGAAGGACCATCACCGGCCCTGCCTGAATTCCCCGCAAACCGCGCACAACGCCCCGGGTTCCCAAGGCCATGTGAGATGTGCCATGGTACATGTCACATCCCCCACCGTGCCCGACGGCACCGCCCCCACGCGGTGCCGTCGCCAGCGGTCCTCGACCACCCCCATCGGCCGCGCCCCAAGCCGCGGTCGACGACGGCCCGGAGGCCCCCACGTGAGTCCCTCGCGTTTGCTGCGACTCCCGCAGCTGGCACGATTGTTGACGCTCTTCCTGTCCCTGTTCCTGGCGGTCGGCCTGTTCGCCCCGCAGTCCCAGGCCGCCCCCACCACCCCCACTCCCGGCGGTGCGCCCGCGCCCGTCCCCACCGGGCCGGCCCCCCAAGCGGCCCTCGACGCGCCCGAACGAGCCGACAGCGGGCAGCAGTTGGCCTCGGTCGACCAGCGCGCCCCGCTCCCGGTCGACACCCGGCCGGCCGAGGTCCGGCCGAGCGCCAAGGCCTTCGGCCTCGGCGCGGCCGCCGAAAAGCCCTGTACCGTCGGCGACTTCTCCGGCCGGACCGGCGGCGACCTGGTCCAGCACATCAAGGACGCCGACATCCAGTGCATCAACAGCCTGTTCCAGCTCACCGGCGGCGACGCGCGCGGCGCGTTCCGCGAGGAGCAGATGAACACGGTGGCCTACGCGCTGCGCGACGCCTCGGCCAACTACCCCGGTGACAACAGCACGTCGGTCGAGCAGCTGGTGCTCTACCTGCGCGCCGGGTACTTCGTGCAGTGGTACCACAAGGAGGACGTCGGCGAGTACGGCGCCGGCCTCAAGACCGCGATCCAGTCCGGTCTGGACGCCTTCTTCAACAGCGCCCACTCGCGCGACGTCGCCGCGGGCAACGGCCCCATCCTGGGCGAGGCCGTCACCCTGATCGACAGCGCGCAGGAGAACGTCCGCTACCTCCCGGTGGTCAAGCGGCTGCTGGGCGACTACAAGGCCGAGACCTGGAACCCCGCCGGCATGGCGTGGGCGGTCAACCCGGTGTTCACCGTGCTGTTCCGCGGCCACCAGGTGCCCGGCTTCGACGCGGCGGTCGAGGCGGACCCGAGCGTGCTGGACGCGCTCTCCGACTTCGCGACCCGCAACAACGCCCTGCTCGGTGACACCTACGGCGTGCTGGTCTACAACGCCACCAAGGAGCTCACCCGCTTCCTGAAGGACACCGCGCTCCAGGCCAAGGTCCGTCCGCTGGCCAAGGCGCTGGTCGAGAAGTCGGAGCCGAAGGGCCGTACCGTCTACCAGTGGGCCGCGGTCGCCGAGGCGGTCGACTACTACGACCAGGGCAACTGCTCCTTCTACGGCACCTGCGACAAGTCCGACCAGCTCAAGGCCGGCGTGCTGACGGTGAAGCACACCTGCAGCCCGAGCATCACGCTGCTCGCCCAGGCGCTGGACGCCACCCAGCTGGACACCGCCTGCACCAGCCTCAACGGCCAGGACGCGTACTTCCACTCGGTGGCCAAGGACAGCGGCCCGGTCAAGGACGACAACAACAAGACGATCGAGGTCGTGGCCTTCCACTCCTCGCTCGACTACCAGGTGCTCGCCGCCGCGATCTACGGCATCGACACCAACAACGGCGGGATGTACCTGGAGGGCGACCCGACCAAGGCCGACAACCAGCCGCGCTTCCTCTGCTACGAGGCCGAGTGGGCCCGCCCGTCCTTCGAGATCTGGAACCTCAACCACGAGTACACCCACTACCTCGACGGCCGGTTCGACATGTACGGCGACTTCGAGGCCGGCATGAAGACCCCGACCGTCTGGTGGGTCGAGGGCTTCGCCGAGTACGTCTCCTGGTCCTACCGCAAGGTGAACAACGACGCCGCCATCGCCGCGGCCGGCCGGCACACCTACAAGCTGAGCGACCTGTTCGACACCGCCTACGGCGACCAGGACCGGGTCTACCGCTGGGGCTACCTGGCCGTGCGCTACATGCTGGAGCAGCACCGCTCCGACATGGACGCCGTCCTCGCCAAGTACCGCACGGGTGACTGGGACGGCGCCCGCGCCATCCTGAAGACCACCATCGGCACCCGCTACGACGCGGACTTCGACAGCTGGCTGACCAAGTGCGCGAGCGGCGGCTGCGCCACCGACGGCAGCGGCACCCCGCCCACCACGCCGGGCACCCCGCTGCCGGAGTGCACCGGCACCGACACCCGCCTGCTGGGCGCCAACTGCACCCGCAGCAACGTCGCGGCGACCACGGGCAACTACGCGCACTTCTACCTGCTGGTGCCGGCCGGCACCAAGCAGGTGAAGGTCACCACCAGCGGCGGCACCGGCAACGGCGACCTCTACTACAACCCCACCGGCTGGGCGTACACCGAGAGCAGCACCACGCACTCGACCGGCCCGGACAACTCCGAGACGCTGACCGTCACCGACCCGCCGTCCGGTGGCTACGTCTTCTTCAGCCTCTACGCCAAGGACGGCTTCAGCGGGGTGAGCGTCACGAGCGAATTCTGAGCCGGGAACGGCACAAGGACAGGTGACCGCCCCGGGCGGAGCGCTTCGGCGCCCCGCCCGGGGCGGGTCCGTGTCCCGTGCCCGGGCCGCCGGGAATAGCCGGGGGCGCCCGGGTGCTAAGGTGGTTGAAAGTTGGACTACCTGGGATGTGGTGAGCAGCATGCAGTTCGGAATCTTCTCCGTCGGCGACGTGACGACCGACCCCACCACCGGCCGCACCCCGACCGAGCACGAGCGGATCAAGGCGATGGTCGCCATCGCCCGCAAGGCCGAGGAGGTCGGCCTGGACGTCTTCGCCATGGGTGAGCACCACAACCCGCCGTTCGTCCCCTCCTCCCCGACCACCATGCTCGGCTACATCGCCGCCCGGACGGACCGCATCATCCTCTCCACCTCGACCACGCTGATCACCACCAACGACCCGGTGAAGATCGCCGAGGACTACGCGATGCTCCAGCACCTGGCCGAGGGCCGGGTGGACGTCATGATGGGCCGCGGCAACACCGGCCCGGTCTACCCGTGGTTCGGCAAGGACATCCGCCAGGGCATCCCGCTCGCGATCGAGAACTACGCGCTGCTGCACCAGCTGTGGCGCGAGGACGTGGTGGACTGGCAGGGCCGCTTCCGCACCCCGCTCCAGGGCTTCACCGCCACCCCGCGCCCGCTGGACGACGTCCCGCCGTTCGTCTGGCACGGCTCGATCCGCAGCCCCGAGATCGCCGAACAGGCCGCCTACTACGGCGACGGCTTCTTCGCGAACAACATCTTCTGGCCCAAGGAGCACTTCCAGAAGCTGATCGAGCTCTACCGCGAGCGCTACGCCCACTACGGCCACGGCGCGCCCGAGCAGGCGATCGTCGGCCTCGGCGGCCAGGTGTTCATGCGGAAGAACTCCCAGGACGCGGTGCGCGAGTTCCGCCCGTACTTCGACAACGCGCCCGTCTACGGGCACGGGCCCTCGCTGGAGGAGTTCACGGACCAGACCCCGCTCACCGTGGGCAGCCCCCAGGAGGTCATCGAGAAGACCCTGACCTTCCGCGAGACCTTCGGCGACTACCAGCGCCAGCTGTTCCTGATGGACCACGCCGGCCTGCCGCTGAAGACGGTGCTGGAGCAGCTGGACCTGCTCGGCGAGGAGGTCGTGCCGGTGCTGCGCGAGGAGTTCGCCAAGGGCCGCCCGGCCGGGGTGCCGGACGGGCCGACCCACGCCGCGCTGGTCGCGGCCCGCGACGCGCGGACCCGCGACGCGCAGGAGAACGAGACGACGGAGGTGGCCCGGTGAACGCGTACAAGCTGGTGGTGGTGAGCGCCGGACTGAGCAAGCCGTCCTCGACGCGCCTGCTGGCCGACCGGCTGACCGACGCCACCGTGAGCCGGCTCGCCCGGGAGGGGCGGGAGGTGGACGTCACCGTGGTCGAGCTGCGGGACCTGGCGGTGGAGGTGGCCAACAACTTCGTCACCGGCTTCCCCGGCGCCGGGCTGCGCGCGGCGATCGAGGCGGTGACGGAGGCGGACGCCCTGATCGCGGTGACGCCGATCTTCACGGCCTCGTACAGCGGCCTGTTCAAGTCCTTCTTCGACGTGATCGACAACGACGCGCTCACCGGCAAGCCGGTGCTGATCGCCGCCACCGGCGGCACGCCCCGGCACTCGCTCGCCCTGGAGCACGCCGTGCGCCCGCTGTTCAGCTACCTGCGCGCGGTGGTGCTGCCGACGGCCGTCTACGCGGCCACCGACGACTGGGGCGCGGCGGGGGACGGGCTCACCGACGGCCTGCCGCGCCGGATCGACCGGGCGGCCGGGGAGCTGGCGGCGCTGCTGGCCGGGCGCGGTCCCGCGGCGGCGCCGGCGCTGCCCGAGCAGGTGGTGCCGTTCGCCGAGCAGCTGGCGG
>NZ_JBEZUT010000144.1:0-21097 GCF_040636595.1 Kitasatospora sp. NPDC036755 | reverse complement strand
GGGGCAACGGGCGCGACCGCCACCGGCGCCCCCGCCGGCAGGCCCATCGGGGCCCCCATCGGCGCGGCGAACCCGCCGGCCGAGGCCCGTCGCTCCAGCTTGTCCAACCGTGCCTGCAGCGACAGCTCGTCGCTGTACGCGCCCGGCAGCATCACCCGGGCGCAGATCAGCTCCAGCTGCAGCCGGGGCGCCGCGTTGCCGCGCATCTCGGTCAGCCCGGTGTTGACGAGGTCGGCGGCCCGGCTCAGCTCGGCCGCGCCGAACGCGTCCGCCTGCGCCTGCATCACCGCGACCCGGTCGGCCGGGGCGTCGATCAGCCCCTTCTCCCCCGCGTCCGGCACGGTGGCCAGGATCACCAGGTCGCGCAGCCGCTCCAGCAGGTCGGTGACGAAGCGGCGCGGGTCGTGCCCGCCCTCGACCACCCGGTCGATCACCTGGAACACCGTCGCCCCGTCGTGCGCGGCGAAGGCGTCCACCACCTCGTCCAGCAGCGCGGAGTCGGTGTACCCGAGCAGCGCCGTGGCCATCTGGTACGTGACGCCGCCCTCCGCGGCCCCGGCCAGCAGCTGGTCCATGACCGACATCGAGTCACGCACCGAACCGGCGCCCGCCCGCACCACCAGCGGGAACACGGCGTCCTCGACCTGGATCCCCTCCCGGCCGCACACCTCCGCCAGGTAGTCGCGCAGCGTGCCGGGCGGGACCAGCCGGAACGGGTAGTGGTGCGTCCGGGACCGGATCGTCCCGATCACCTTCTCCGGCTCGGTGGTCGCGAAGATGAACTTGAGGTGCTCCGGCGGCTCCTCGACCACCTTGAGCAGCGCGTTGAAGCCGGCCGAGGTCACCATGTGCGCCTCGTCCAGGATGAAGATCTTGTACCGGCTGTGCACCGGCGCGAAGAACGCCCGCTCGCGCAGCTCGCGCGCGTCGTCCACACCACCGTGCGAGGCGGCGTCGATCTCGATCACGTCGATCGACCCGGGCCCGCCGGTCGCGAGGTCCCGGCAGGACTGGCACTCCCCGCAGGGCGTCGGCGTCGGCCCCTGCTCACAGTTGAGGCAACGGGCCAGGATGCGTGCGCTCGTCGTCTTGCCACAGCCACGCGGCCCGCTGAACAGGTACGCGTGGTTGACCCTGTTGTTGCGCAGGGCCTGCTGGAGCGGAGCGGTCACGTGCTCCTGCCCGATGACCTCCGCGAAGGTCTCGGGGCGGTAGCGGCGGTACAGGGCTAGGGACACACCCCCGACGATATCGGGACGGACCGACAAACGCGTCGCCCCTCACCCCCGCCGGGCCCCGGGCCTCACCCCCGCCGGGCTCCGGGAACGCAAAGACCCCCCGTGCACCCGCCAGAGCCCTCCTACCCTTGCTGCCTTCCGGCCCTGGGGGGGTTCAGAGAGATAACGCCACACGAGGGGCTGACCCCCACACTACCGGATCCCGGCCCCGACGATCCACAGGCCACCCCCACCTCCCGCCTGCGGGATAGGTGGTCGCGAGCACCCCGAAACATGTACTAAGCTCTCCCACGGAGGATTCGCCTAGAGGCCTAGGGCGCACGCTTGGAAAGCGTGTTGGGGGCAACCCCTCACGAGTTCGAATCTCGTATCCTCCGCCATGGCTAAACAGCCATAACGAAGGCCCCGACCGCTCAGCGGTCGGGGCCTTCGTCGTTCACAGTCTCATCCGTAGTCTCAACGGCCCTTCTCCGCGGCCTCCTCGCCACGGCCGTCCGAGTCCTTGGCCACCTGCCAGATGAGCCCACCGACGCGCTTGGCGACGTCCTGGAGGATGCCGCCCGTCACGTGCTGGTACCGCGCGGCCATGGCCGTGGACGACCAGCCCATGATCTGCATCACCACTCGTTCGGGGACCCCGAGGATGAGAAGCACCGTGGCGGCGGTGTGGCGGGCGTCGTGCAGCCGCCCGTCCCGGACCTTGGCGTCGGACAACAGCAGCTTCCACGCGTCGTAGTCCGTGCTCGGCACCAGCGGCCATCCGAACGGCGAGGTGAAGACATACCCGCTGTCGCGCCACTCCTGCCCGGCGCGTCGGCGGTCGCGGTCCTGCTCCTCCCGGTGCAGCTCCAGCAGCCGGATCAGTTCGTCCGGCAGGCCGATGACCCGGCGGCCGGCACGCGACTTCGTGTTCGCGGTGTCCTCGTTCTTCCGGAGTCGCTGCTTGCAGTAGCCAGGCATTCGGCCGCAGTCGCCCCCGCAGCCGTGCTTCCGCATCATGACGTGCCAGACTCCCCAGCTGTGGGATCCAGTACGAGCGGTCAGGCCCTCAACCCGCAGGTCGAGCGGTCGGGCCAGTCGCCGTAGCTAGCCCAGCGTGCGCATGCTGTGCGCGCGAACGCGCCAGCAGGTCGCCTGCCCTGAGCCATATAGAGTCGCGACGAAGCACGGACCACAACTGGGTCACACGTCCACTGCGACCGGAACGTCGCAAGGGAAACACCACGTCGCGGTTCTTGTCTGCCTCGCCCGGCGCCGCATCGACGTCCTGTTCCCCGTGCTCAGGGAGTCGCGTGCTGGTGGGCCCGGTCGACCGTGGAGTCGACGGCGGCCATCCATTCCACCCGGCCCACTGCGTCGTCGCGGACCTGGACGTGCTCCCGCAACTTCGCCCAGGTCCCGTCCGCCTCCCAGCGCGCGTAGCGCTCACAGACGGATGCCACGGCCTGGAGCGCTCGGGCAGGCCACACCACGGACGGCCACGTCCGTCCACCCTGCGGCAACGAGGTCTGAGTGAGGCACCGGCGTCAGAGCAGCGCTGCGGCTAGCACGGGCAACACACCTGGGTCGGTCCGAGACTGGCCGCAAGAGAGCAACCTGCCCAGGCCCTTAAAGGGGTCGGGCGTAAATGGGCGAAGCCCTCGGGCGGACGAGGGCTGGCCGGCGCAGCAGGGGAGGAGGCATCGTCTGATGCTTCCGAGTGACCAAGCACTGAAGTGCCTCGCACCGTCACGGCCTACAGACTCGGACATGGTTCCTTAGTTGGGCGGGTTGCCCGGATCGCTGGCGGCTCGTCAGGAACACCTGAGACACTGGAGGAAGCGTCTGATGACAGCTGTGTCGTTGCAAGGCGCTGGTTGGACTGTGGGAGAGGTGTCACGCAGACATGACTGCGAGTGAGGCAGGGGCGGCGCACATGGGCTTCACGGAGGTACCGATCAACCCCGGGAGAATCCTTCGGGCGATCGCACGGATCGGGTACACGCCTGAAAGCGCCATCTGCGATATTGTCGACAACTCGGTAACAGCGAAGGCACAGCGCATCTCCATCAAACTTGAGCGCGAGCCCGACATGTCCGAAGCTCGCAGGAATAGCGCAGCCCGTTACATCATCGCTGACGACGGCGATGGCATGGGCACAGATGGCCTGATTGAAGCTCTGGCACTGGGCGTAGACGGACATTATGAGTCGGGGAGTCTCGGGAAGTACGGGCTCGGCTTGAAGAGCGCGGGCCTCTCACAAGGCGACCGGATCGAGGTTGTAAGTGCATGTGAGGGCGGGTCGTGGAGCAAAGTGGCTCTTGACCTTCCTCATGTGGAGGAGGTTGGCAGGCTGGAGTGTCTTATGGAGACTCCTGATTCCGCCGACCTTGATCGACTGAGCGAGCTTATTCCTGGCGCTACTCATGGCACAATGGTCACGATTGAGAAGATTCATAAGCGCAATCACCCGAGCATCCGCAAGACCCGCGAGGCCCTTGAGCGGAATCTCGGGGTAACTTACTTCTATTTCCTTCAAGAGAACGGCGGAGATCTCCAGATCCTGCTGGATGGCGATCCGGTGGAGCCTTTCGATCCACTCTTTGTCGATGAGGCTAATGCGGCCGGCAATCTCGACGACTCCACCTGGGATGGCCGAGATGTTCGATGGCTTGAGCGTCCGATACCCCTGGTTCTCGATGCTGAGAACCAAGTGGAAGTCACAGTCGAGGCGACGCAGCTGGTCCACCCGCCCGCGTTTGATAACTCCGCTGAGATCCGCAAGAAGTACATGATCGGCTCGAGCCACTACGGGTTCTACGTTTATCGAAATAAGCGACTCATCCGGCGGGCAGAGCGATTCAACGGACTGATTCCCACCGACCAAGACTATTTTTCATTCCGGGGTCGAATCCTGATCGACGATTCGGCAGATGACGCCTTCAATATCGACGTAAAAAAGTCGGAAATACTCCTTAGTGAAGAGGCTGAGGACGCGCTCAGTGAAGCTATCTATGAGGCGCGACGCCTGAGCAAGAGTGGCTGGAAGCGCGCAACCAAAATCCTTCGCGAGAAGGCCAATCAGGACCCAAATCGAAAGGCCGCAGAGGCGCTCTTTGAGGTTGACTTCCCAGAATTCCTCCCGACGGACCCGGATGACGCTGCCTCAGAGGACGAACGGGCTAAACGCGCCCAAAAGGAATCCGTTCGGCATCCCCTGGGAGATGAAGAGCGCGAGAAGGCTCGCAAGGAGGGGGCGCGGGTCACGTTTGTTGACCAGTTGGACGACAATGCCTTGTGGGAGCGCTCGCGCGATGCCACGCTGGGAACGGTTGTGCGGATCAATCGATCGCATCGCTTCATGAGAATGTTTGATGAGCGATTTGGTGATGACGCAGACGTCGTGCTTCTTATTCAGGCTCTTTTTCTGAGCCTTGCCTCGGCAGAAAGTGGCACGGTGCGAAACAAGCAGGACCTCGACGATGAAATCATCGAGGAGGTGTTCGTAACCTACAGGAATCAGGCTTCGGCCGCAGTTTACAAGGTAACGGCAGATGCACTTGAGAAGCGCTTCGCTTAGGCAAGGATAAATGTCAATTCTCGCCGAGGGAGAGACATGGGGTGCCGCTGCCGTCGGGAGCCCTCACCTGTGCCAGGCCAGAGCTTACATATACTGCGGCTATTCGAAACACGTGGGCATTGCCTATATTGGGATGACAGTCGGTGGCAACGGGATCTTTGGTCGCTGGGGTGACCACCTAGGGCGCGCACTAGAGAAATCCTCGTTCCGTCGACGGCTTCATGAATTTGATGATTCCGCATGGGGTCGACTTGATGATCTCGTGATTCTTTGGGCTGAAATTGGAACCGCAAGCGAATTCCTGACAGTTGAAACAAGCCATCGCGAGGGTGTCGAGTACCTCGTTCAGCGGCAGCTGCGCACCCTCCTTGCCAGGGAGAAGCCTTCCTTGACTGTAATTAGCAAGGTTCG
This sequence comes from Kitasatospora sp. NPDC036755, assembly GCF_040636595.1. Classification (NCBI taxonomy): domain Bacteria; kingdom Bacillati; phylum Actinomycetota; class Actinomycetes; order Kitasatosporales; family Streptomycetaceae; genus Kitasatospora; species Kitasatospora sp. NPDC036755. The sequence goes on along the minus strand of NZ_JBEZUT010000144.1, from coordinate 15,889 downwards.
GTCAAACCGCACCGTCCAACTCCCGATGGTTCAAGCTGCGGCGAATGAGATTCTAGGGCATTTTAAAAAGCATTTTAACAATTCGGAGTGAGCTCTGTCGATCTCTCAAATGGATAGGCCACCTTGGTTGGCGCTATGGTGCTCGCGCCCCTTCTCCCAGAGATCGTCTGCCCACGCCACGACTGCAGGAACCGTTGGCGCTGTGGATCGTGGATCACCGGATCAGCTCCGGACAGCTACCCCTTCTGGCTCTGACTCTGACTCTGACTCTGACTCTGACCACTATGTCCCCACGTCCCAATCGCGGCTCTGAGCCGGGAAGACCGCGAGGGGGCCTCAGGGACTCCTGGCCGGCTCGCGCTCAATCGCTGCTTGACTACCAGTGGTGGGGGCTGGTCAAGCAGAGACCTCTCGTGTGGGGCGCCTCACGCAGCTCGGCGCCCCGGCCAGAATAGACTTGGCAAGCGTGAACCTGGGGGTGTGCAGTCTCATCCGCCGCCGTTCGGGGACGTTCGAACCAAGCGGCCTCCTACACGCTGACTTGCGGATTGGACTTCGCCGAACGGGGGCGAATCGGGGCGGGCAGAGTTGGAAAGCGTGTTGGGGGCAACCCCTCACGAGTTCGAATCTCGCATCCTCCGCCTTGATCGAAGGCCCCGACCGGTTCGCCGGTCGGGGCCTTCGTCGTATCGGGGTTCCGGCCGCGCTCCCGCGGGGCGGTGGGCAGGGACGCGGGGCGGACGACCGGGGAGAGGGCGAGGCTGGTGCCGGCGGTGGCCGCCGCCAGGGCTTCCCCGACCAAACCCGCCTCACCCGGCCCGCGGATCGGCGCCCTCGTCGCCGGGGGCTCCTTGTCGCGGAGTCCTCAGGGTGTGGGTGCGGTGAGGTACCGCTGGATGGTGGGGCCGACCCAGTCGACGATCTCCTCGGGGCGGAGCGCCACGCTCGCCGGGAACCGCAGGACGTAGCGCGTCAGGGCGAGCCCGAGCACGGTGGAGGCGCAGAGGGCCGCCCGGGCCTGGGCCTGTTCCGGCTCGGGGCTCACCCGGCGGGCCAGCGGGATCAACTGGTCGCGCAGCACGCTCTGGGTGCGCTCGGCGACGATCGGGTCGGTGACGCCGACCCGTAGCAGCGCGGTGAGCTCCTCGTTCTCCTCCCACAGGGTGAGGAAGTGGCGCACCAGCGTCCGGCCGATCTCCTCGCGCGGTTCGACGGGCAGGCCGGGCAGGCCGGGGTCGATCGAGACGGCCGCCGCGAACAGGCCGGCCTTGTTTCCGTAGTACCGCATCACCATCGACGGGTCGATCTGCGCGTCGCGCGCGATGGCCCGGATGGTCGCCTTCTCGTAGCCGTCGGCCGCGAACCGCTCGCGGGCCGCGGCGAGGATCATCGAGCGGGTGGCGTCGGAACGCCGGGCGGCCTGCGGGTTCTCTGTACTGCCGGTCATGCCAACAAATGTAGGCCAACGCTTGTTGACAGTCCAGGAGCCGCAGCCCTACGTTGGCCAACAAACGTTGGCCAACGGGCGTTGGCAAAAGCGCGCCGCCGAATCCGGTGCGGCGCCGGCCGGCCTCGGTGCCGGTGGACGACCGAGAGCGAGAGGAAGGACCGGCCATGGCCGAGGTGCGGAGCCTGGACCCGAGCACGCCGCTGTTCGCGCAGGTCGAAGAGGAGACCGGGCCGATCGTCCTGGCCAACACCTTCGTCGTCCCGGAGGAGAGGACCGAGGCGTTCCTGGTCCTCTTCCGCAGGCAGGCGGAGTTCATGGAGGCCCAGCCGGGGTTCGTCTCCCTGCAGATACACAAGGGGACGGCAGGCAGCCGGCTCATGATGAACGTCGCGGTCTGGGAGTCGACCCGGGCGCTCGCCGCGGCACTCGGCAACCCCGAATTCCAGCGCATGGCCGCCGAATTCCCCGACGGCGTCGTGTCGTACCCGCACATCTTCGAGCGGGCCGACGTCTGACGCGGCGGCTGTGGCCCGGGGAAGGGCAGCCCCGCCCCCACCCGCCCCATTCGCGCCATCCGCGCCGGCCCGCGCCACCCGGCGCGCCCTCGGCCACCCGCTGAACCGCGCCCCGGAACGAACCCCAGGAGAAGCACCGTGACACTGAAGAACGTCAACACCGTCCTGGTCACCGTTGTGGCCCTGTTCGTCCTCTACCTCGGGCTGATCTTCATCCTGGCCCCCGGGTCCTTCACCCAGGGCGTCGGGCTGCCGAACCCGCCTGTCGGCGACGCCGGCGGCTTCCTCGTCATGAAGGGCAACCGTGAACTGGCGATGAGCCTGGTCATCGGCATCCTGCTCGTGACGGGCCACCGCCGCGCCCTGGGCTGGGTCCTGTTGATGGAAGCCGTCGCCCCGTTCGGAGACATGATCAACGTCCTGACCCACCACGGCTCCCCCGCCGCCGCGTTCGGCATCCACGGCCTGACCTCGGTGCTGATCACGGCCACTGGACTGCTGGTCCTCCGCGAGACCGGCAAGACCACCCTCCGAGCCCCCGTCCCGGCGTCCGCCGAACCGACGCCCCGATGACAGCGGCGGCTTCCTGGTCGTCACGGGCGTCCGCGACGCCTTCCCGACAGTTGCTCCCGCTGCCCGAGCTCGGCCACTGACCACGGCCTCGGCTCCGGTCTCGGTCTCGGTTCCGGTCTTGTTCGCTCAGGAGAATGGGAAAGCGTGTCGGGGGCAACCCCTCACGAGTTCGAATCTCGCAGCCGCCGCCTTCACGAAGGCCCCGACCGGTTCGCCGGTCGGGGCCTTCGTCGTGCGGGGTTCCGGCCGCGCTCCCGCGGGTGGCGGGGGTGGCGGGGGTCAGGCCGGGCGGTCGGCGGGACGGGTGGCCAGGCGGCGGGCCGTCCACGCGGCCGCGGCGAGGGCGAATCCGTAGACGGAGACGAGGCCGTGGCCGTTGTCCTGGGCGAGCCAGACGGCGAGGCCGAGTGCGGGGACGCCGGCGGCCAGGGCGAGTTCCTTGGGGACGCGGGTGCGGGCGAGGAAGGCGAGGGCGAGGGTGGCGCCGAGGAAGTAGGTGGCGCCGGAGCTGCCGGCGAAGTTGCGCGGGTCGGTGCCGGGGCCGTCGCCGAGGCCGAGCAGGGTGTCGATCCGGCCGGGCAGCAGGATGCCGGCGAGGAAGAAGCCGAGGGTGAGCGGGCCGCCCCAGTACCACTGGGCGAGCGCGGCGACGGCGGCGAGGGTGACGAGGTTCCACAGACCGCCGAAGAGGCCGCCGTTCTGCATGAACACCGAGGTGAACTCGCGCCACCAGCCGGACTCGGCCGGGTCCGCGTCGAGCGCGTCCATGGCGCCGGGCCAGGCCAGCTGGAGCAGCACGCCTCCGACGGCGAGTGCGGTCAGGCCGATCGCCGCCCACGGGAGCGGCCGTCCCCGCAGGGTCTCTCGGCCGACCACGCCGAGCCCGCAGTTGACCATCATGACCATCAGCGCGGCCGTGGTCACGTTGAAGACGATCGCCCCCATTGTCTGGCCCCTCCCCCCGGTTCCGACGTTTTCCAACGCCGTTCGAAACTTCGACGACGCAAAGCTAGCACAGCTTTCGAACAGTGTTGGAAAACGTTGTACGGTGAGTCCATGAAGCTCACCAAGGACCGCATCGTCGACGCGGGCATGGCCGTCTTCGCCGAGGTCGGCTACCAGAACCTGTCCATGCGCCAGGTCGCCGACCGCCTCGACGCCCACGCGGGCAGCCTGTACTACCACGTGCGCAGCAAGGACGAGCTGCTCGCACTGATGGCCGACCGCGTCTGCCGCCGGGCCTACGACACCGGCACCGACGCCCTCGCCGCCCTCCCGCCCGACGCCACCTGGCAGGACCGCATCGCGGCCCAGGCCGCCACCCTGCGGCTGAGCATCAGGCAGCACCCCGGCGGAGCCCAGCTCCTCGCCGAGAGCCCCGGCACGCTCAGCACCGGCGCCCTCTCCCTGATGGAACGCCTGCTGCGCACCCTCCTCGACGCCGGCCTGCCCGCCGACCACTGCGCCATCGCCGCCGACACCCTGCTCAGCCACGTCACCGGCTTCGTCCTCCAGGAGCAGAACCAGCCGACCACGCCACCGCCCGTCACCGCCGAGCTCTACGCCGAACTCCGCGAGCGGTTCCCCCTGCTCATGGACCCGTCGATGCCGCGCCCGAGCCAGGACGAGAAGTTCACCCGAAGCGTTCGCCTGCTCTGCGCCGGCTTCGCGGCGGCGCCCGCGTAGCGGCCGTCGCCCGATCCGGCCCCACCGGCCCGGCGAAATTGTCTCCCCGAGCGGCACGCCCTCCGGACTCCGCCGGAACCCGCGGACAGCGGGAACCGAACCCGCCGTCCGCGTCACTGCCAAGTCCGCCCGATCCCACCACGATGCCGGGCCCGGCCCACCGGGCGGCCGGTCCTGGCTTCGGTCTCGTCCACCGTCCGGCCAGGTTCAACCGCTGACCGGTGGTGTGGTCGGCTGGTTCTGCTCCTGGAAGACGATGCCGGGGCCGCGGCACCGCGGTGGCAGGGTCGTCATGGCAGCAGCGCCAACTGCTGTCCTCCCCAATCCAGGCCGCAGGGACGGCTCTCGGCCAGGCGGAGGCGTTCGTCCCGGGACACCAGGGCCGCCGCTATCCGGGTGGAGAGTCGATCCCGCAGACGCGCCCAGTCCGCTTCCCTGCGTGGTGGGACAACCTGGACCTCGTCCAGCAGCAATCGCTCGGCGGTCGGTCCGCGCGGGGTCCACCACTGGCCGTCCGACCTGCTCTCGATCCGGGCCGACTGCCGCAGTGCGTTGCGAAGCGACGCCTTGTTGTACCGGTAGCCGAATCCTTTGAGGCAGTAGTCGAGCGCGGCGGCGGTCAGCGGCCGGTCGGCCGCAGCCAGCACCAGCCGGCCGGCATCGTCGAGGCAGCGCGGACCGGGCATCGGTCCGTGCCGGTAGAGGCCGTACACCCCGGCTCCGGCCCAGCAGAACCGCCGGTCACCGGCGACTGCCACCTTCGCGGAGGTCTCCGCGATACGGCGGGCGTGGTCGTGTTCGGCCAGTCGCACCAGGTCCCTCACGTGCACCGGTCCGGAAACGGAGCAGGCCACCGAGTACAGGATGTCCGCCTGGCTGCGCCCGACCGGTCCGCGGCAGCCGCAGCGGCCTGCCTCCCACGGCCCCAGCAGCGATCCACAGTCGCCACAGGGCGCCTCGTCCTCCGTGCCGGGTCGAACCGCGCTCACCTCACCTCACCTGGGCCGTCGCACCGGTTCGTCGAGGCCCGCATCATCCCCGGCTCCAGTCGAGCGCCACCGGACCGGCCGGGAATCCCGCGCCGGGGTCCTCGGAGACGGCGGAGCTGAGGCTGTCGAGGAAGCGGCGCACGTCAACGGCGTCGATGTCGTCGAGGTTCTCGGCTGCCGCCGCTTCGAGAACGACCTGCGCCTTGCGGAGCACGTCACGCGGTTTGCGGTTCGACCTGCCGAACAGCTCCGCCACCGCCGACTCGGTCAGCGGGTAGAGGTCACCGGGGGTCCTCGCCGCGCCGGGCTTCACGGCTGCTTCGAGATACTTGAACAGCAACTTGCCGGCCTCCGTGACGTTCCGCAGGCCGGGCAGAATCACCGTGCTGCGCTGGTTCGCCACCGTGGTGTCGAAACTCGGGAGGTCGGCCAGCTCCCAGGCGGTCCCGATGGTCAGTGCGGCCCTGGGGTGCATGGTGACGACCACACTGAGCATGTCCGCCATTGGCAGGGTCTCCACAATCACGTCGCGGAAGCGCTCGGTCTCCAGATCCCGCTTCGCCCTGGCCATCGTGCTGCTCGCCAGGTCTTCCAACTGGTCGCAGCAGAGAAGGACGTGCTTCATCCCCGCGGCTGCCGCGAACAGGAGGAAGGTCGCCAGGTAGACCGCGCCGTTGCGGGTGCGCGAGGCGGGCTTGATCCGGTCGAGGTACTCCGCAGCGATGTTCGGGTCCGCGTCGCAGAGCGCCACGATCAGTTTGTCGTCCGGCGGGCCCAATGTCCGCCCCCGCAGGGACCGGTGGACGTCGGCCACCACCTTGAGCAGCGCCCGCGGGTCGTCGCTGTCGGCCCGCGCTATGAGCTCCAGCCGCAGCCGCTCAGCGAGGGTCGGCTCGTCGCCGACCCGGAAGTCGGTGGCGTACTCGACCGCGGTGAACAGCGCCGCACCGAGCGAACGGATCTGTGCGGTGTCGAAGCTGGTCAGCAGGCCGCAGATCGGAACCTCGGCAGCATCCTCCTCGTCCAGCCCGCTCGACAGGTAAGCGGTCCTGCCGAAGTCCTTGTTGAGCAGCCCGGTCAGGTGCTGCATGAGTACGGACTTGCCGAAGCCGCGGGCGTCCGAGTCTCCCGGGGCGGTTCCCGTCGACCACAGGTAGCCGAACTTGAGCCCGGAGTACGCCGCGCCCAGGACGAACTTGTTGATCGATTCCTGGAGTTGTTCGGCATTGACGTCCGGCTCGTACAACAGGCCGTTCTCCCTGATATCGGAGCCGCCCAGACGGGCGATCCCGGTGATCGGGAACGGGTTGTTTCGCAGGCTCCAGCGCTTCCTCATCCACACCGGACCGGGAATCGCTGCAAGTGCGGTCATCAGGGACGGACCTCCTCGTTCTGGTGCGCCTGATCGACGCGGATGATGTTGAAGACGCGAGGCATGCCGCCCTGCGCCGACATGACCAATGGTCTGGTGGAGGGCGGCGTCGCGCCGTGGGTCGCCTGATCCAGGTGCACCCGGAAACCGAGGCCGGGATAGTCCCCCCGGAGGGCGCCGAGGACGGCCGCATCGAACTCGTCGTCGCTGATCCGCTGGTGCCAACAGACCGCGGCTCGGAGCCGCCAGACCGGGAGGTACATGTCGCCCGCAGCATCGCCGCGCTGGCGGAGCCAGATCTGCGGCAGTGCCTCCAGTGCGGCCCGGCGGGCCTCCGGTCCGACCGACCGACGGATGGCCACGTCCGCGCCACGACCCGATACCTCGGACGTGGCCCAGAAGCGGAGGGCGGGCGGCCCGGGCGCGTAGTAGCTGAAGTTGGCCAGCCCGAGGAACCTGCACCATCGGCGCAGCAGTTCATGGCTGATGTAGTCGAGGCTGCAGCCGGCGGCGCTGAACGCCACCCGCACCATGGCCTCCTCGCAGGTCGTGATGAAGAGCTTGCGGCTCATGATCCGCTCCCGCGCGCGCAGCCGTTGTTCGGCCCGACCGACGTACCCGCGCACTCCGTCGTCGATCACCTCGCGTTCTGCGCTCCAGCCGAGACTGCCCTGGGCGGCCGCATCCACCGCGTAGTCGACGAAGTCGCCGAGGAAGTCCTGGTGGGAGTGGTGCGTACGGCTGTCGAACTTGAGCAGTGGGATCGTGAGGTGTGTGGAGAGGCTGCCAGGCCGGGCTCCTACCAACCGCAGGAAGCCCTCGAACTGCGGATGGGCGTCCAGCATCACCCCCACCAGGACGTTGTACGCTGCCAGCCGTTGACGCCCGACCAGGGTGGTCCACTCGGCGCCTCTCTCGGTCAGCCTGAACGTCACATCGGAGTGGGCGTAGGCCGATTTGGGCGTCGAGGGAAGGATGTGACGCTCGACCCACCCGAGTCGCATCAGCTCCTTGAGCACGTCCACCGTGTTGTGCACGTGACGTTTCCCGTCGGCCAACAGGCGGTCCCACTTGCGCTCGTCGAACGAACCATCAGTGTCGCTTTCCCGGGCCACCTTTGCCGCCTGCCCGACCAGCGCGCAGCGGATCTCATTGAAGGTCCGCCCCTCGGCCACCGCTTGTGCTGCCACCTCTATGTAGGCCAGATCCTGAAGCCGGGGAATACCGGAGCCGCCGACGCTCACCTGCCGGCCTCGATCCGGCAGCACGCACCACGGTCGCTCTGCGGCCGACCGGGATCCCCAAGCATGCACACGTAAGCCTCCCTGAGCCAGATCCACGACTTGACACCACCAACTGACCACAGCAGCAGTCTCGTTGGCAATGACTAGAAAGATGTTGTGGATCTCATGGGGCATGAGAGCCGCAACATCCATATAAAACGCAAAGATTCGCGGTTCTCGGCTTCAAAGCCCATGAACGCACCTAGAGTTCTGGTCAGCGCACAGGCCTTCCGGAATCCGGCCCATCTGGTGCGCTTCCAGCACTGAGCCGATCCGAGAGGCATCCGATGACCGACCCGCGTGAGCCCGAGTACGTCGACCAGGTGGACCTCACCCGCGGGCGACCGTTCCGGCTCCAGCAGGTATCCGATCAGCGCTACTTGGCCATCATGCCGTGGGGCCAGCTGCACAGCATCGTGCCCGACCCGCGCCCGGCCGAGATGCCCCGGATGAGGCAGTACCTCTCCCCCGCGCAGCGGGAACAGGCCGAGCTGCGCAACGAGATCCAGCGGGCCATCCAGGGGACGAAGAAGAAGGCCAACGCCAGGGACTACGCCCGGTACATCGCCGACGGCCTGCGCGGCATCCGCGACGAACGCTGGGCCACGCCCCCGTTCGCGCTCTGGCTACCCGGAGACATGGACATCGTCCGCTTCAGGACCCCGTTCGGGGACGACCTGCTGGCCTACATGCCGTTCGATGCCACAGGTGTCCTGGTCGACGCCGAAACCCAGCACCTTGCACACATCATGCTCCTGGAGGAACCGGCGGCTTACGGGCTGACCAAGGGGCAGGTCTCTCAGCGACTGGTCAGCGTGGAGATCTACCACCAGATCAGCCTACGCGGAGCCCGCCAGATCTTCCACGACCGCAACCTGCTCGGAGTCATCCCCAACAAGAACGTCGCACTCGCCGCGGACTCGTCCAACCTCGCCACCGACATCACCCACTCGCTGCTGGAGAACGTCGTCCTCCCGGCCTCGGCCGAGGGCCAGGAGACCCCGCTCGGTCTGGTGGTCTCCGCACGCCCCCGTCAGCTGAAAGCCACGGACACCGAGTGGATGACGCTGTCCTCCTTCCGCGCGTTCGTGGTGACCGCGATCTTCGGCCGGTCGGGCTTCGACAAGACCAGCGGCCCCATCTCCGATCTGCCCGAGGGGTGCACCCCCGAGCTCGCCAGGCAGTACGTCGGAGCGGCCGCCAAACTGATCCTCGGCTCCTTCGCCGAGCACTTCGAGCGCCGGACGGAAACGGTCATCGCTGCACCCGCCATGCTCGCCGCACTCGGTGCCGTCGCCTACCGGTCGATGCCGTGGAGCCCCGAGCCCCGCCGCAGCCCTGAGTCGCTGCTCAAGCTGTTGTCGGACGTCCGGTGGGCACGCGACCCCAGGTTCTGGGACGGCACCGTGGGCAAGGCGACGACCGACGCACGAACCGGCATGCGGACGCTCTCGCTGGCCGGCGGGGTCAAGGACAGCGGCTCGAAGACGGCTGCCGCGCTGGAAGACCCGGCTTCGCCCCGGTACCAGCAGATCCGCGGCTACACCCAGCCCGCGGTTACGGATTCGGTCGCATCCTGAGGTCCGGACTGCCCATCACTCCCGGTTCCGCGATGCCGAGGCACCCGGCATCGCCGACCCCACTGGTGGGAGCCACCGCCCCATCCCGGGCGGGATCCGTGGAACTCGGCGTCCCGGTTGACCCGCGGCATCGACGACCGGGGGAGCGATACGCCGCGTGAGCGAATCGGACGGCTTCTGGCTCGAGCCGCCACCGCGGCCCTGCGGGCCGGTACCGTCGGCACCCCCGAGTGTCGCAACACCCAGCAGAGCGCCCAGCGGGCCCTGCTGCAGCGGCCACCGCCCTGGTCGTCGAGTGCCAGGCATGGGCGGCCTCCTGGGAAGACGGCTTCCAGCTGATCGGCAGCGCCGCCCGTGGACGGGGAGTGCGCTGTTGCGGGTGCCTGACGGGCAGTCTGGTGGCTTGCCCGGCACAAGGAGTTGATCATGTTTTCGTCCCGTGAAACCCATCTGGTCGTCCTGCGCGAGCTGGACGTCGTCCGTACCGCCCTGCAGGAGGAGCTGGCCGCCGCCGGCCCCGAGGAGCGGCCCGGCCTGGAGCGCGCCCTGTCCGTCCTCGACGGCATGGGCCGCAACGAGCAGCAGCTGAAGGCCAAGTGGGTCAACGGCCTGCTGGAGCAGACCGGCATCGATCCGCGCACCCAGGAGGTCCGCGCGGTCCGCGAGTTGCGTCGCGCGGTTCCCGGCCTCAGCCTCGTCGCCGCCGTCGACCTGGTCAAGCAGGTCACCGCGGCTGTCTGACGGGCGGATTGGGCATCGGTCCCGGTCGACGGCCGGTCGGGCCCGGCGCCCCGGACCTCCGGGAGCGTCGGTCGGCCCGGCCGACGGACGGACGGTTTCTGCCTCGCCCGGGGCGGTGGCTCCCTCCCGGGAGGGAGCCACCGCCCCGCCCCGGCGGGATCCGTGGAGCGAGGCGTCCCGGTTGACTGGGGGCATCGACCACCAGGGGAGCGACATGCTGCGCGAGCGAATCGGACGGCTGCTGGCTCAGGTCACCGCGGCGGCCCTGCTGGCCGGTACGGCCGCGGTGCCCGCCGCGGCGGCGCGGGGAGCGGGGCCGGTCGACATCCGGACGGCCATCGAGGCGGTCCCGGGTCTGCGGGTCCTGGAGGAGCGGCCGGCCGCGCCCGGGTTCCGCTTCTTCGTCCTGACGCTGCGCCAGCCGGCCGACCACCGGCACCCGGAGAAGGGCGGTTTCGAGCAGCGCCTCACCCTGCTGCACCGGGGCACCGCCCGGCCGACCGTGCTGTACACCAGCGGCTACACCGTCTCCACCAGGCAATTCCGGGTGGAGCCCGCCGAGTTGCTGGACGCCAACCAGGTGAGCACCGAGCAGCGGTTCTTCGGCACCTCGCGGCCCGAGCCCGCCGACTGGACCGGCCTCGACATCCAGCAGGCCGCCGCCGACCACCACCACGTGGTCGAGGCGTTGCACCAGGTCTACCGGGCGGCGTGGATCTCCACCGGCGGGAGCAAGGGCGGCATGGCCACGGTCTACCACCGCCGCTTCTACCCGCAGGACGTGGTCGGCTCGGTCGCCTACTCCGCGCCGAACAACACCGACGACCACGAGGACTCCGCCTACCTCGACTTCCTGCGCACCGTCGGCACCCCCGAGTGCCGCAGCGCCCTGCGGGGCGCCCAGCGGGCCCTGCTGGAGCGGCGTACCGCGCTGGTCGACAGGTACCAGGCATGGGCGGACTCCCGGGGCGACGGCTTCCGGCTGATCGGCAGCGCCGACGCGGCCTTCGAGATCGCCGTGCTGCGGGCGCCGTTCATGTTCTGGCAGGCCCGCGGGCAGGCCGCGTGCCCGGCCGTGCCGGCACCCGATGCCTCCGGCGACGCGCTGTACGGCTGGCTCTCCGACACCGCCCAGCTTCCGGTCTACGCGGACTCGGTGGCGAACCAGTTCGTCCCGTACTTCTACCAACTGGGCACCCAGCTGGGGTACTTCCCGGTCGAGACCGCCCACCTGGCCGACCTGATCCGCCACCCCGGCGCCACCGAGCCGCGCAGCTTCGTTCCCCGCGACGTCCCGCTGCGCTACCGGCCGCAGGCGATGCGCGACGTGGACCGGTGGGTCCGCACGCACGGCGACCGGCTGATGTTCGTCAACGGCGGCGCCGACCCGTCGGTGGCCGAGCCGTTCCGGCCGGGCCCGGGCTCCCGGGACTCCCATCTGTTCCAGGTGCCGGGCGGCACCCACTCGGTGCGCATCGCCCAACTGCCCGCCGCCGACGCCGCGACGGCCTCGGCCACCCTGCGGCGCTGGGCGGGGGTGTAGCAGCCGGGCCCGCCGCCTCGCTCACCGCCCTCCCCTGGAACCCGCACCTCGGCCTGGCCGTCGGCACCCGGCAGGGGCCGTCCTCGTACGCCCCCGGCTGTCCCCGGACCGGGGCACGCTCCTCGGCGCCGCTCGGGGGCCGGCGCCGGTGTCCGATTCGTTCAAGACCGGGGGTACCGGTGGCGCCTAGCGTGGCGGGCATGAACAGTACTTCTGCGCCGCGGTTCGCGTTCGTCGGGCTGGCCGTCTCGGATGTGGCCGCGTCGGTGGCCTTCTACCGACGGTTGGGGGTGGGGTTCCCGGAGGGGGTCGAGGGGGAGCCGCACGTCGAGGGCGAGTTGCCGGGCGGGCCGCTCCTGGTGCTCGACGCCGAGGCCACCATCCGGTCGTTCCACCCCTCCTGGCAGCCGCCGAGCCGCGGCACGCGGTCGGCGCTGGCGTTCCACTGCGGGAACCCCGCGCAGGTGGACGCGCTGTACGAGGAGCTGACCGGCGCCGGCCACCACGGGGAGTTGAAGCCGTGGGACGCCTTCTGGGGGCAGCGCTACGCCGTGGTGCACGATCCGGACGGCAACGGGGTGGACCTGCTCGCACCCCTGCAGGGGAACTAGCCGAGCAGCAGTTCCGTCATCGACATGCCCGCCAACTCCCGTACGTCGCGGGCCAGGTGGGACTGGTCCGCGTAGCCGGTCCGGGCCGCCGCCGCGGCCGGCGGGACGCCGGTGCGGGCGAGTGCCAGGGCGCGCTGCATGCGCAGGATCCGGGCGAGGGTCTTGGGGCCGTAGCCGAAGGCGGCCAGTGAGCGGCGGTGGAGTTGGCGCGCGCCGAGGCCGACCGTCCCGGCCGTCGCGGCGACGGTCCGGCCGGCGGCGAGCGAGGCGGCCACGGTGCGGATCAGGGGGTCCTCGGGTGGCGCCTCGGCGGCCAGCCGCAGGGCCAGGGCCTCCAGTGCGGCGGCCGGGTCTGGGGCCGCGTCGATGCGCTCGGTGAGCCGGCGGACCGCAGCGGCGGGCCGCAGGTCGGCCAACTCGACGCGGCGGTCCCGCAGTTCGTGGGCGGGGACGCCGAGCAGGGCGGGGGCGGCGCCGGGGCGGAAGCGTACGCCCGCCCATGGGCCGCGCAGTGCGGGGTCGGGGCGGAAGGCGCGGGTGTCCGGTCCGGCGACCAGCAGCCGGCCCGCCGTCCACAGCAGGTCCATGCAGCCGTCGGGCAGCACGGGCCCGGCCTGGGCGCCGTCTGCGCACCGGTCGGCGCACCGGTCGTCGCCGCGCCCGGCTCGCGTACAGCCGGCCGCCGTACAACCGGCCCCCGTACAACCGGCCCCCGCGCGCCCGACGACCCGCTTCGTCCAGACGACCGCGCCGGGCAGTCGGGACGCGCGCTCCTGGTACGGGGAGGACGGGGCCATGACGCGAGGCTACGCGCCGCGGGGCGGGAGCGCGCGAACGGACGTCGGCCCCGGCTGCACGGGGCAACCGGGGCCGACGGGGCAACCGGGGCAACCGGGGCTGACGGGGGTCCGACCGGGTCCTGCCGGGCGGGAGGTCAGCCGACCGGCTCGGCGGCGGGCTCCACCGGGGCCTCGGCCCCCGGGCCGCCGGCCTTCCGGCCGTCGCGCATCAGCACCAGGGTGAGCGCCGCGGCCGCGACGACCGCGATGCCGCCCACGGTGAAGGTGGTGGAGGTGGCGGTGTTGAACGCCTCCCGGGCGACGGCGACCAGTCCGCCGTCCCCGGTGGAACCGGCCGTCGAGAGCGCCCCGGTGATGTCGTGGCGGGCGGCGGCGGGGGCCTCGGCGGGCATGGCGCCGGTGTAGGTGCTGGAGAGCACGGTGCCGAGGATGGCCACGCCGAGCGCCGCGCCGGACTGCTGGATGGTGTCGTTGAGCGCGGAGCCGACGCCGGCGTGCTCGCTGGGGATGGCACCCATCAGCGCGTTGGCGGCGGCCGGCATGCCGAGCCCGGAGCCGACGCCGAGGACCAGCATGGCCAGGGCGACCTTGGTGAAGCCGTCGCCGACCGAGAGGGTGGCCAGCAGCCCGAAGCCGGCGGCGATGATCAGCATGCCGATCGAGGTGAGCACCCGCGCCGGGACCTTCTTGCCGAGCACCGCGCCGATCGTGTTGAACACCAGCGAGGCGACGGCCAGCGGGAGGAAGGCGAGGCCGGTGTCGGTGGGCGAGAACTCCAGCACGAACTGCAGGTGCTGGGTGAGGACCAGCATCAGCCCGCCGGTGGCGAAGGTCAGCAGGACGAGCGAGAAGCTGGCGCCGGTGAAGACCCGGTTGCGGAACAGCTTGAGCGGGACCATCGGCGAGTCGGTGCGGACCTGACGGACGGCGAAGCCGGTCAGCGCGGCCACCGCGAGCAGGAATCCACCGAGGGTGCCGGCGCTGGTGAAGCCGTCGCGGGGCAGCACGATGATCGACCACACCAGCGCCGTCATGCCGACCATCGACAGCACCATGCCCGGAAGGTCGGGGCGGCGCCACGGGCCCTTGGACTCGGGCATCAGCAGCATCGCGGCGACGATGGCGACCACCGCGATCGGCACGTTGAGCAGGAAGACCGCGCCCCACCAGAAGTGCGCGATCAGCGCGCCGCCCAGAACCGGTCCGCCGACCAGGCCGACCATGGCCACCGCCGTCCACGCGGCGATCGCCTTCGGGCGCTCCTCGTCGTCGAAGACGGTGATGAGGATGGAGAGGGTGCTCGGCATGACCAGCGCGCCGCCGACGCCCATCAGGACGCGCCCGGCGATCAGCTCACCGGGACTGCCGGCGTACGCCGCGACCAGGGAAGCGGCTCCGAACAGCACCAGTCCGACGATCATCACCTTCCGCCGTCCGAAGCGGTCGGAGAGGCTGCCCGAGGTGAGCAGCAGGCCGGCGAAGACCAGGATGTACGAGTCGATGATCCACTGGATGTCCTGCGCCCCGGCCTTGAGGTCCTCCGCGATCGGCGGGATGGACACCGTGAGCACCATGTTGTCGATCACCAGCACCAGGCTGCTGAGGCAGAGCACGACCAGGATGAGCCAGCGCTGCGGATGACGTTCCACGGCGTTTCCCCCTTCGAACTTCGGATCGGGCGCGGGCTGTGGCCGCGCGGAAGTCGTCGCGGGCACACCGACCTCCGTCCCCAGGGGTACGGTGTGCGCCGCTCCGAACACTGTACGGTCACCGCACACCGTTCGCAACGCCGTACGCCGTTCCGCCTCCGCACAGTGTTCGCACCGCCGTACACTGTGCGATGGAACGTGTGGAAAGCTGCACCGAACCGGACCAGGTCCGGACGATTGGTGAGGAGGGCCCGATGGCGGCCAAATCAGAGGACGGTACGACCCCGGGCATCCCCCTGCCGTGGAACCGACCCCAGCGACGGCGGGAGCAGCCCGCCCTCAGCCGCGAGCAGATCGTCGCCGAGGCCTTCGCGCTGCTGGACTCCGACGGCATCGAGGCGCTGAGCATGCGCAAGCTCGCCGCCCGGCTGAACGCCGGCGCGACCTCGCTCTACACCCACGTCGCCAACAAGGACGAACTGCTCGCCCTGGTCGTCGACCACATCTTCGGCACCCTCCCGCTGCCCGGGGCCGAGGGCTCCGAGGACCCGAAGGTGTGGCGTGCCAAGGTCATGGAGAGCGCCGAGAGCATGCGCGCGGTCATCATCCGCCACCCGTGGATGGTCTCGGTGATCGGCGACGTCGGGATGATCTACCTCGGCCCCAACTGGATGCGGCTCTCCGAGAACCTGCTGGCCGTGATGGACGCGGCCGGTTTCGAGATCTCCGAGGCGAACGACGCGATGGCCGCCGTCATGGGCTACACCATCGGGACCGCCTGCGTGGAGGCCTCCTGGGTGACCGCGCTGGCCCGCAGCGGCCAGGACGAGCAGGAGTGGATGGACCGGCTCCTGCCCACCGTCGTCGAGGCCACCAAGGCGTTCCCCCTGCTGCACCGGCTGTACACCACCGAGGTCCCGGAGGAGGTCGCCGTCGGCCGGGACAGCACCTTCGCCCGGGGCGTCAACGTCATCCTGGACGGGATCGAGGCGACCATGGACGCCCGCCGCCGGGGCTGAGCCCGAGCCCGGGCCCGTGACGCCCCACACCCACGGCATCCCGCGCCGCCGGGTCGAGGAGGTCATCGAGCTGACCGG